>JASFHU010000600.1:0-3933 GCA_050123055.1 Anaerolineae bacterium | reverse complement strand
TTGGTTCGGCGGGCAGGACCTCCTGACCTTATCAGAGCGCGAGCTGCGCAAGGTGCGCGGCGCCCAGATCGCCATGGTCTTTCAAAGCCCGCGCGCGGCCCTGAACCCGCTCATGCGTGCCGGGGATCAGGTGGCCCGGGCAGTGCGCCTCCATTGTGGCGGCTCCGACCGGGAGGCGCAGGATCAAGCCATCGAGTTCCTGCGCCGCGTGGGAATATCTGACGCCGCTACACGCGCCCGTGCCTACCCTCACCAGTTGAGCGGCGGTATGGCCCAGCGGGTGCTCATCGCCCTCATGCTTGCCTGCGAACCCAGGCTGCTGATTGCCGACGAGCCGACCACCGGCCTCGACGTGACCATCCAGGCCCAGATATTCGAGCTGATCAAGGACCTGCAGGCCGAGACCGGCACGACCCTGTTGCTCATCACCCACGATCTCGGCGTAGTCAGCGAGATGTGCCAGCGCGTGGCCGTGATGTACGCCGGCCAGATCATGGAAGTGGCCCCGGTGGAGAACCTGTTCGCCAACCCACAGCACCCATACACCGAACTCTTGCTGAGCAGTGTGCTCCGCGTGGACCGTCCTAGCGATCTGGACGCCATGCAGGAACTGCCAGCCTTCAGCATCATGTACGACACCTCGTGCTGCCGCTTTGCCAACCGCTGTCCCTACCTGCTCCCAGCTTGTAGCCAAAGCCGCCCGGCACCGCTAGAGGTCGCCAGCGGGCACAGCCTCTATTGCCACAAGTACCTTGAGGGTTCGTCTTGAGAGAAGCGAAAGGTCGATGACAGAACCGCTGCTGAGTGTCCAGGACCTACACAAATACTATCGCGAGGGCCCCCATACCATCCACGCCGTCAACGGGGTTAGTTTTGACATAAACTCCGGTGAGGCGGTCGGGCTGGTAGGCGAGAGCGGCTGCGGCAAGACCACCACCGCCCGCTGCATCTTGCGCCTGGAGGAACCCTCGGGAGGACAGATCCTCTTTGAGGGCCAGGATCTTACCGTACTTACCGCCCGGCAGCTCCGGGAGCAGCGACGCCATTTCCAAATGGTCTTTCAGGACCCCCGCGAGTCGCTCAACCCACGCTTCACCGTACACCGCACCCTGCGCGAGCCCCTGGTCTTGCACGGCATGTACCACGACGAGTCGCAGATCCACCAGGCGGTGGACCACGTCAACCTCGAACGTGAGCACCTCAAGCGCCTCCAGCACCAACTCAGCGGCGGACAGAAGCAGAGGGTTGGTGTCGCGCGTGCCATCATGACCGGCCCAAAACTCGTCGTGCTGGACGAGCCCACCTCTTCCCTGGACATGTCGTTGCGCATCCACATCATCGCCCTCCTGCGCCGCTTGCAGCGGGAGATGAACATGACCTACCTGTTCATCTCCCACGATCTCAGCACCGTACGTCACCTCTGCGAGCGGGTGTTGGTCATGTACCTGGGCCGCATCGTAGAGATGGGGCCGACCGAAGAGGTGTTTGCCCGGCCCATGCATGTGTACACCCGCGCCTTGCTCTCTGCCATCCCCATCCCTGACCCCACAGTCAAGCGCGAGCGGATGCTGCTGACCGGCGAAACGCCCAGCGCGCGTGAGATCAAGATCGGGTGCGGTCTCCAGGACCGTTGCGCCTACGTGGCCGGCGAGTGCCTCCAACCGGTGCCCTTCTACGAACTGGGAAACGGCCACCAGGCCGCCTGTCGCCTGGCAAAGGAATCCATCAATCCATGACAATACATCCGCTGGACGACAAAGTTGCCCTCGTCACGGCCTCGTCCATTATCCGCTCCCACTCGATCCACGGCCTGGCCAAGGCGGCGCTCATCTACCTGACCGAGGCGCTGGCCGTCGAACTGGCGCCCCACGTCACCGTGAACGCCATCGCGCCGGGTCAGATCGAGGACAGTGAGCTCATCGACAAGATCGACCCGAACTACAAGCGCATTCTGCGACAAGAATCGCCCCTCAAGCGCCTGGTGACACGCCAGGAGGTCGCCGATGCGATCGTCTTGCTGTGTGGCGACCCCTTTGCCAGCCTGACCGGCCAGACCTTGCGTCTGGACTCCGGCTGGACCATCCCCACCTGGGAGTACCGCGTCGGCGCCGTAGAGTGGCAAGAGGATTCATAACAAGCAAAAGGAGGCGAGTATTATGCCGACGTACGATCTGTCTCTGGCTGATCGCACAGCCCTGGTAACCGGCGCGGCGCGCAACCTGCCGGCCGCCATCGCAGCCGAGTTCGCCGCCGCCGGGGCGGCCGTGGCCATCAACGACCTGGCCAATCAGGCCCAGGCCGAAGCCCTGGCTGCATCCATCAATGATCGGGGCGGACGGGCGGCAGTCTTTATGGCCGACGTCGCCGACAGGGAACAAGCGGCCCGCTTGGTCAAGGCTGTAGAGAACGAGCTGGGCACCGTCGACATCCTGATCAACGGTGCCGGCCCTTTCGCCATGGACCCCTTCCCCCAACTGCCCGAGGCCGACTGGGACCGGGTGATGGACGCCAACTTGAAAGCCGTCTACATGTTGTCGGGATTGGTCGCGCCGGGAATGAAAGCCAAGGGCTGGGGGCGCATCATCAACGTCTCCGCCGGCTCGGCCGACCTGCGCAACCACTCCATCTATGGCCTGTCCAAGTGGGGTATCCGCCATCTGACCGAGTCGCTGGCCCTGGAACTCGGACCCGAGATCACCGTCAACGCCATCTCTCCCGGCCAGATTGCCGAGAGCGCGCCCGACATCTCCGAGTTTGATCCCACCTTCATCGATCGCGCCATTGCCTGGACACCCGTTGGCCGCCTGGTCACCCGTCCCGAGATTGCCCGGCTGATGGTCCTCATCTGCTCACCGCTTTTCGATATCGTGACCGGCGAGACCCTGCGCATGGATGGCGGTTGGGGCATCCCGCGCTGGTAGGCGTGGATGGAAAGGGGGGCAGATGACCACCGATTGGGCTGCTTTTCAGCAGGAGATGGGCTACACCGACGAGGAACTGGCCATCTTCCGGGCCAACAAAAAGGCGATGCGCCTCTTGGAGCGGGTAGACAAGATGGCCGCCTGGGACATCATCGCCGAGGTGATGGAGGCGCCCGGGTGCGCCAACCACCAGCCCGGGGACAAGATCGTGCTCTCGCCCCTTGGGCTACTGCGCGCCCACGAGGGTCCGGAGGCGATCTGCGTCCACGCCCTGCCACCACTGTCTCTGGCCGTAGCCGTTATCCAGGAGCGGTTGTGCAGCGATCTGGACCCCGAGCCCTACATGTTCGACCGGCTGAGCTGTCTGGACGCCGGGGTCCGCTGCGGTGGCTGGGGCCAGGCCTTCTTCAAGATCTACCCCGTGCCCCGGCGCTAGTGCCTCTTCAGCTCCACCCTTCTCTGCTCGTGCTGGACAACAGTCCAGCACACCTAGCAGCATGCGTGGACCAACAGTCCACGCACCGGCATCACTCCGCCCACAGCGTAGGCAACCCAACCAGGCTGCATCCAGGCTCCACCGGCCGGCCCAGGCTGCGCAACGTCTCCTCCAGCCCCAGAAGAAGCGGAATGATGTGGTCCGGTTGCGTTCCCACCCCCATGTGCCCGATGCGCAGCCCTATGCTGGCCAATTCGCCGCCCCCTCGGGCGATGGCGATGTTGTGATCCTCCAGTAGGCGGGCCTGGATCTCCCCGGGGTCGATCCCGGCCGGTGCCTTGGCCGCCGTGATGCCCGTCGCGGCCCACTCCTCCTTCACCGGGAGCTCAAAGCCCATGGCTGTTAGGCCCGCCCGCACAGCCCCGGCTACCCGGCGATAGTGCGCGATGCGCTCTTCCAGGCCCTCCCGCTTTAACTTCTGGAGGCTGACTCTGAGGGCGAGAATGACGCTGGCCGGCATGGTCACCACCGATGGATGCCAGTCTCCCCAGTTCTCGATAAACTCCCGCCAGGTCA
>JASFHU010000599.1:0-3941 GCA_050123055.1 Anaerolineae bacterium | reverse complement strand
ACACAGGGTGGGTGCTGGCCCTTGGCCGGTTCCGTCTAAATAGCTCCACAAAAGTTTTCCGGAATGAGATCCGAAACCTGGGCCATTCCAGCCACGGAATTCACGCTTCGCCAGAGGCTCATTCCGATGAACTTATGTGGTTTCATTTAGTGTTTCGCAGCGCAGATAGGCCCATTGTTGTCGATTCCGGTCGGATATGCCAAACACACTACTGGTCACCAAGCTCCAGATTCCCCAGGCGCTCAGGGCGCTGGTCCAGCGCCCGCGCTTGTTAGCACGGCTAGATGCTGGCCTTGGGCAAGCCTCCTCGGGAGGTAGTCCGGGCTTTGCACGAAAGCTGACCCTGGTCTGCGCACCGGCCGGGTTCGGCAAGACAACGTTGTTGAGCGAATGGAGTCGCAGCCTGCACGCATCGACCCCGAGCTGGCCGGTGGCCTGGCTCTCACTGGACGAGCAGGATGACGACCCGGTCCACTTTTGGAGCTACCTGATCGCCGCCCTACAAAGCATAGACGCCGGCCTGGGGCAGCATGCAGGGCAACTCCTCCAGAGCGCCCAGCCGCCCACCGCCCAAGCTGTTCTGACGCCCCTGCTCAACGGGTTGGCAGCCCTCGACCGGGGACTCGTTCTCGTCCTGGATGATTATCACCTCATCTCCAGCCAGGAGATCCACGCTGGGCTGGCCTTCTTCTTGGATCACCAGCCGCCGAACGTGCACCTGGTGATCTCGACCCGGGCCGACCCCGCCTTGCCGGTATTCCGGCTGCGGGCGCGCGGCCAGTTGACCGAGATGCGATCCGATGACCTGCGCTTCACGGCGGCCGAAGCTGCCACCTTTTTGAACACCACCATGAGCCTGAGCCTGGCGCCCGAGGACGTACAAGCGTTGGAAGCTCGTACCGAGGGTTGGATCGTGGGTCTACAACTGGCTGCCCTTGCTCTGCAAGGGACGCCCTCAATGCAGGGCCGGGACAGCGCGGGTGAGTTTATCTCCTCATTCACGGGCGGCCACCACTACGTGCTGGAGTACCTGACCGAAGAGGTCGTGCGCCGCCAGCCGGAACCGGTGCGGAACTTTTTGATCCAGACCTCGATCCTGGATCGTCTCTGCGGGCCGCTGTGCGACGCAGTGTGTGCTGCACCAGAGGACGACCAGGAGGGCCTACCCAAAGATGCCTACAGCCCATCGGAAGCGGGCGATGGCGAGGCCATGCTGGCCCACCTGCGGCAGCGCAACCTGTTCATCATCCCGCTGGACGACGAACGCCGCTGGTATCGCTACCACCACCTGTTCAGCGATCTGCTGGGCAACCTGCTGAGAAGAGAACTCCCAGCAGAGCAAATCCGCGCTCTCCACCTCCGGGCCAGCGCCTGGCACGAGCAGCACGGCGCCCTGGAGGATGCCATCAAGCACGCGCTGGAGGCCCGAGATTTCAAAGCTGCCGCAGCCCTGATGGCCGGGGCAGCCCAGGGGCTCCTGGCCCAGGGCAGGCTGTCGACGCTGCTGCGCTGGACAGAGGCGCTGCCGGAGGACGTGCTTCGGTCCCAGCCCCACCTGCGCCTCTACCGGGGATGGGCATTGCACCTGAGCGGGCGCAGCGATGAGGCCCGGCGCATCTTGCAGGACACCAAAGAGGCCCTGCAGGCCCTGCCAGCCACGCCCGAGACCGTGGCCCTGCGCGGTCAGGTGGCCGCCGCGCTCACGGGCATCGCCACGCTATACCAGGACCCGGTCACGATCATCCAGGAGGGACAGGAGGCCTTGGCATTCCTGCCCGAGGATGACAAGATCTCGCGGGCCAGGACCTACGTCGCCCTGGGCACCGCCTATGCCTACGAAGACGAACTGGAAAGGGCGTCCCGGACTCTCCGGCAGGCCAGGGACCTGGCCCTAGAGGCGGGCAACCCCTTCCTGGCGACAGCGGCCATCGAGCTGCTGGCCGGGATGCAGATCTACCATCTGGGTCGGTTGCAAGACGGAGCCCGCACCTTGCAGCAGGTGCTGGATTTGGGCAGGGCAGAGGATGGCACGCAGAACCCGTTTACAGGCACGGCCCATACCCTGCTGGCAGAGATCCACCTGGAGTGGAACAACCTGGACGCGGCCGCGAGGTACCTGGAGACAGGGCTGGAGCTGCAGGCGCGTGGTGGCATTGGGTACGGCCTGATCCATTCCCTGTGCACCAAAGCGCGCTACCGGCGAGCCCGGGGAGACGCTGCGGGCGCCCTGGAAGCCTTGGCAGAGGCCGAGAAAACGCTGCCAGCCATCCCGATGTGGCACCTGATCGTCCACTACGCCTGCTGCCAGGTGCGATTGCGGCTGTGGCTGGGCGACGTGGCTACGGCATCGCTGTGGGCCAACGGCGAGGCGGCGGAGATCCAGGGCACGCTGCCTGAGAACCTGCCCACCTACTTGGACGAGCTGCAGCAGATCTCACAGGCGCGCGTACAACTTGCCTGCGGCGAACCGGCACGTGCCCTGGCAACCCTGAAGGGGTTGGACACCCAGGCTCAAGCCGCGGGGCGCCTGGCACAGGTCATCGAAATCTGCCTGGTCAAGGCCCTGGCCCAACAGGCTCAGAGGAATCCCACCGCCGCCCTCGAATCGTTCAGCAGGTCGCTTTGGCTGGCAGAGCCGGCGGGTTATGCTCGCTTTTTCCTGGAGGGCGGCCAGCCGGTCAAGACCTTGCTCCACAGAGCAGCCCGGCGTGGCACCTCTTCAGCATACGCCCGCAGACTACTGCGAACCCTTGGAGACCCGGACGGCGGCCAGGGGTCACCCCCACAGGCCAGGAACCAGGCCGCGGTCCCGGGCATGGTCCCCCTGTCCGAATCCCTCACCAGGCGCGAACTGGAAGTGCTGGACCTGATCGGCCAGGGGTATTCGAACCAGCAGATCTCTGACAAGCTGGTCGTGACCCTGCACACCGTCAAGAAGCATAGCAGCAATATCTACGGCAAGCTGGCTGTCAAAGGCCGGACACAGGCCATCGTGCGCGCCCGGGAACTGGGCCTCCTGGACTAGCACCCGTCCGAGGTGCGTCCAGCAAGATTCCTCCCCAGATTACACTTTGGTGTAATGACATCCTTAGCCCCACAAGCTATACTGGTGCCATTGGCAGCAGGATTCCTTGACACCAACCAGTGGAGGAAGCGAGTTGGCACAGCAGGTCTACGAAATCCGGATTGAAGGCCATCTGGGCGACAGTTGGTCCCCTTGGTTCGAGGGCATGACCATCCGCCACACAGAGCGCGGCGAGACGGTCCTCACCGGCTCACTGGTAGACCAGACCGCGCTCCATGGCGTGCTGATGAAGGTGCGCGACCTGGGCCTGCCGCTGGTTACGGTCACAAGAGTGGAGCAGACCGGAGCCGGAGCCATACCGCTCCCGCCATCGGAGCCAAGGGACAGCAGAGAATCAAGTCAGAAGGAGTAGGGGTAGCATGAAGATCGTGGCCATCATGGGCAGTCCGCACAAGGGAAACTCGCTCGAGATCACGCAGGGGATCGAGCGCAAGCTGGCGCAGTACGGCGACGTGCAGTTCGATTATGTCCACCTAAAGGACCTGGAGCTAAAGCCGTGCAAGGGATGCTTTGTCTGCTTCATGCGGGGGGAGGAGCGCTGCCCGGTCAAGGACGACAAGGAGACGATCGCCCAAAAGATCGAGGAGGCGGACGGCGTGGTTTTTGTCAGCCCGGTCTACTCCATGCACGTGTCATACCTGTTCAAGGGTTTTGTCGACCGCTTTGCCTGCACCTTTCACCGGCCACGCTACTTTGGCAAGTATGCCCTCACCGTGGCGGTGGCCGGAAACATCGGCCAGAAGGAGACGCTCAAATATATGAGCGGCATGGCCCGCACCTGGGGGTTTGACGTGGTGGGTGAGCTGGGATACCGCGCCGCGCCCAGGAACACGACCATGCGCGCCATTGCCAACGG
>JASFHU010000598.1:0-3944 GCA_050123055.1 Anaerolineae bacterium | reverse complement strand
GGATCTCGACGAGGTGCTCAACCGGGTGATGGACGAGGTGATCACCACCACGCGCGCCGAACGTGGCTTTGTCATGCTGCGTGAGGCCAGCGGCGACCTGGTTTTCCGCGTGGCCCGGGGCCTGGATCAGGAGACGATCGACGATCCCGAGTTCCAGATCTCGCGCGGCGTCGTGGAGCGAGTGGCCCAGGAAGGAGAGCCCATACTCACCAGCGACGCCCAGAGCGACGACCGGTTGGCCATGCGCCTCAGCGTCATGACGCTGGGTCTGCGATCCATCCTGTGCGTGCCGCTCAAGATCAAGGATGCCGTCTCGGGCGTTATCTATGTCGACAACCGGCTGCAAAGCGGCATCTTTGTTCCCGGCGACCTCGAGCTCCTGACCGCCATCGCCTCCAGCGCCGCCATCGCCATCGAGAATGCGCGACTCTACCAGGTCGCCGTTGAAAAGGGCCGCATGGAGCAGGAGCTGCAACTGGCCCGAGACGTGCAGGCCAGTTTGCTTCCTGAGGGAGTACCCCAGATCCCCGGCTGGGACTTTGCGGCACGCTGGCATCCGGCCCGCCAGGTATCGGGCGACTTCTATGACTTTATCCCCAGCCAGACCGGGCAGATCGACTTGGTGCTGGCCGACGTGAGCGGCAAGGGCATGCCCGCGGCGCTTTTCATGGCCCTCAGCCGCACCATCGTCCGCGCCAGTATGGGACATTCGCCGTCTGCCGCCGAGGACATCGCCCGGGCCAACAACCTCGTCTGCGCCGACGCCAAAGACGGGATGTTTGTGACCGTCTTTGGCGCCAGGCTCAGTCCCGAGACGGGCGAGGTGACCTATGTAAACGCCGGGCACAATCCCCCCCTGCTTTGCAAGCAGGGCGAGGGGGAAGCTCCCTTGACTGAACTGAGACCCACCGGCATGGCCCTGGGCATCATCGAAGATTTCGATTTTGAGCAGGGCACGGTACACCTCGACGCTGGCGACTTTTTGCTGCTGTACACCGATGGAGTGCCCGATGCGACCAACTCGCTGCCGGAACGATTCGAAATGGAGCGCCTGAGGCGCGTGGTCCTGGAGCACCGGAACGCGTCCGCAGCAGGCATCTTGGACGCCATCGAGCGTGCCATTGGAGAATTCATCGGAACCACCGCCCAGTTCGACGACATCGCCATCATGATCGCCAAGAGAGTATAGTACCTCAATGGAACCAGGCCAGGTGAGCATTGGCCAGCTACTGAACGAACGCTACCGACTCGACGCCGAGCTAGGCCGCGGCGGCATGGGCATCATCTACCGGGCCCGCGACACCCTCCTGGAGCGCGATGTGGCCGTCAAGCTCCTCTCGAGCCCTGCGCCCACCCTGGCAACCGAAGGCCGGGAACGCCTATTGCACGAAGCCCGGGCCACCGCCCGGCTCAATCACCCCAACATTGTCGCCGTGCACGATGTCGGCGAAATCGGCGACGATCTGTTCATCGTGATGGAAGTCATGGAGGGACACACGCTCCACGAGCACGGACCGATGGAGCTGGACGAGATCATCGCCTGTGGCGGCCAGGTCTGCGCCGGGTTGGAACACGCCCACAGCCAGGGTATCGTCCACCGGGACCTCAAACCTGAAAACGTGATGATCCTGCCCAATGGTTCGGTCAAGATCATGGACTTTGGCCTGGCCAGATCCGGTGCCTCGCGCCTCTCGACCGAGGGGACGGCCATAGGCACGGTCTACTATATTGCACCAGAGCAGATCCTGGGCGGGGAGGTCGATCACCGGGCGGACCTCTACTCCCTGGGCGTGCTGCTGTACGAGTCGGCCGCCGGCCAATTGCCCTTCATGGGTGACGATCCGGTGTCCATCCTGGGCCAGCACCTCCACACCCCTGTCATCGCGCCCAGAACCCACAAGCCCGAAATCCCGGCTGCCCTCGATGCCCTCATCGTGCAACTCTTGGGCAAACAACCAGACGACCGGCCCGCTTCAGCGGCCGAGGTACAACAGCGCCTGGAGGAGTTGCGCCAGCCCGTCGCTGGGATGCTCGCCGCCCTGCCCACCATACCGGCCTTTTTGGAGGGGGAGGACAAAGAGGCGGTCGAATTGCCGGTGGTGGTCGCGCGAGAGCAAGAGACAGACCGGCTCGAGACATTCATGGACAAGGCGATCCACGGTCAAGGGCAGGTGGTCTTTGTGACGGGCGAGGCCGGAAGCGGCAAAACCACGCTGCTTGCCGACTTTGCACGGCGCGCTGAGCAGGCGCACCCAGATCTCCTGTTGGCAGTGGGCACCTGCAACGCCCACGCGGGCATTGGCGACGCCTACCTTCCCTTCCGCGAGGTCCTGGGCATGCTCACCGGCGACCTGGAATCAAAGTGGGCCGCCGGGGCCATCAGCCGCGAGGGAGCCCGCCGGTTGTGGGGAAGCCTGCCCTTGACTATCCAGACCCTGGTCCGGAATGGGCAAGGCCTGCTGGATACCCTCATACCCGGGCAAGCGCTGATCGCCCGGCTCGAGGCCGGCGGCTTTGAGGGGCAGGATCTGCTGGTGCAACTCCAGGCCCTGGTAGGGGAGCAGCGCTCTCGATCTACCGAGCTGGAACAGGCGCTGATCTTTGAGCAATACACCAGAGTCTTGCTCGACCTGGCGACTCAAAAGACGATCGTCCTGGTACTCGACGATCTTCAGTGGGCGGACCGGGCTTCCATCGGCTTGCTTTACCACCTCGGCAGGAGGATCGACGGGAGCCGGGTGTTGATCCTGGCCACGTACCGCCCCGACGAGGTCGCTGCTGGCCGGGACGGGGCTGCCCATCCCCTGGACAAGGTTCTGGCTGAACTTAAGCGCTACGGCGGTGACATCTGGGTGGATCTGGGGCGTGCGCAGGAAACCGGGGGCAGGCATTTCATCGATGCGATTGTCGACACCGAGCCCAACCGCCTTGGACCTGAGTTCCGGGAAAAGCTATATGATCTCACCGGCGGACACCCACTGTTCACGGTCGAGTTGTTGCGGGCGATGGAGGAGCGCGGTGCATTGGTGCGAGATCGGGGAGGGACCTATTCTACCACCCAGACTCTGGACTGGACGGTGCTTCCTGCTCGAGTGGATGGCGTGATCGAGGAGCGGGTGGGGCGCCTAGAGGAGGAGTTGAGGGAAACCCTGGCAGTCTCCGGCGTTGAGGGTGAGAGCTTTACCGTTCAGGTGGTGGCCCAGGTAAGAGATGAAGACGAGCGAAGACTGATCCGCCAGTTTGGCCGGGAGTTGGACAAAAGACACCGGCTGGTCGGGGGCGACGGAACCCGGCAGGTGGGAGGCCGACGGCTACATCGGTATCGCTTCCGCCATAGCCTGTTTCAGAGGCATCTCTACCGCGGGCTGGACGACTTTGAGCGGGAACTGCTCCACGAGGATGTCGCCGCAGCGCTCGAGATGCTCTATGGTGACGAGCGCGAAGAGATCGCCCCCCAGATTGCCTACCACTACAACCAGGCTGGCAACGTGGAAAAGGCGCGGCAGTACCTGACCATGGCCGGACACCAGGCCCGGGCCAGGTATGCCAACCAGGAAGCGATCGACTATTACACCCAGACACTGGCGCTGACGCCCGAGAGCGACCTGGAGGCCCGCTATGAGCTGTTGCTGGCGCGGGCACGGGTGTACGCACTACAAGGGAACCGCGATAACCAGTCAGCCGACCTGGCACTCCTGGAAACCCTGGCCGAACAGTCGGGCGAGGCAGGCAAACAGGCAGAGGTAGTCCTGTCCCGGGCCCAGTACACTGAGCAGACTGGAGATTATGGCAAAGCGATCGTGGCCGCGCAGCAAGCTCTGGCCTGGGCCAGGGAAGCCGACGACGCGGAGCAAAAAGTGCGCGCCAACCTGTGCTGGGGACGGAGCCTCACCTCGTTGGGCGAGTACGACGAGGCCTGCGCCCGGCTGGGGCGTGCCTTGGAC
>JASFHU010000597.1:0-3945 GCA_050123055.1 Anaerolineae bacterium | reverse complement strand
CAAGGAGGTCGTACGCATGAGTGCAGCAAAGATCGCAGCCCAGAGGAAAAACAGCACCACAGTGATGATGCCACTGCTCAGGAAGATGGTGGCAAAGAGCTGGTCTTCGTGCTCGCCCAATCGGTCGCGTACCACACCCGTGAACCACAGAAAGGCAATGCCGGCAAAGGGCACCAACGTTATTGCCACGGAAGCTGTATTGGACCACGCCTCCAGCCAATCCTTGGTAATGTCCTGCGGCACATCTCTGGTTATGTTGTATGTCAGTACCATGCCAATGGTCATCAAGATCGAGTAGATGATCCCGGCAATAGCTGCTGAACGCGGTGATCGTAGTCCACGCCGAATAACATAGTCAGTTCTAGCAGTCATGATGCCTTCTTTCGCACCTGATAGTACCGTTTGCTTGGGCTATTGCAGCCGATTCCGAAACAAAGCGCCTATCCTTTGTTAACAGCGACCACTGAACAACCGGCTGGCTCCGTTTGAGTAACGATTCGGTCAAAAGCCCATCCCCGAGAGAGAGAGACAATTAGACTGTTATTCTGTGCGGTTTGCTCAACCCATGGGATGGCGCTCATATCACCAGGTTTATACTCGGTCCTCTCCGGAAGATTGATTCCGGCTTCGACTAGCTCTGCAGGATCTGCGGGTCCGACAACCAGCGGATGGTGTGCGGCGGCAGAGGTCGCGATACTGACCGCTGCGTTCAGCCTTTCGAGCCTGGATGCATTCAGATCATTCTTTGATATCGCCAGAACAACCTGCTCTACTGGGGTTTCGGATATTGCCGCGACCGCTACCGGGCACTCGACTAGCCGGGAGACCTCGTCGGCAACGCTCTCGACAAAGTACGTGGTGATTGGGCGTGGCCCTTGCCAGCCCAACAAGACCAGCGAAGCGTCATTCTCGAGTGCAGCTTGCCTTATTCCGTCTGAAACCGAACGATCGACTCGAATTCGGCTGTCTCCTTCTAAACCGAGTGCGTGCAACGTTTCGTCGATCTCATCTCTGCGAGCTCTGGCATCTGACAGTTCCTGGTCCTGGTGGGGGATTGCGACCACCACTGGTACGACCAGCCCGCCGCTCACTTCGGCAATCTGCCCCGCAAGATGCAATCTCCCTGACAAGCCACTCGAGGGACCGTGCGTGGGAACCAAGACTCTGTCGCCAAGACGCCGTTCCTCTGCCTCAGGTTTCTCGATCCGTTCGGCGAATCTCGGCGTAGCCGACGAGGTGATGAACAAACTGACGGCGATGACGACCATCACCGCGTTGACAACCTCCTCGCCATACAATCCCAGCTCCAGCCCGATCACGGTAGCAGCCAGCGTGGCTGCCGCCTGTGCCACCGAGACACTGAACAGCAAACCCGATTCGGCCCGGGTCAAGCGAAAGACGCGCCCAGTAAGCCAGGCTGCAGCGGCCTTGCCAGCAATCAACGCAGCGCTGAGCAACAACGCCAGCACAATCGTGGATGGTTTGAACATCACGGCTGGATCAAACATCAGCCCCACAGAAACGAGGAACGCGGGGATAAACAACGCGTTCCCGAAAAAGTCAACCCGCTCCATCAACTCGCTTTCGTTGGGCACCAAGCGGTTGAGGCCCAGGCCCGCCAGGAAGGCGCCCAGAAGCGGTTCGATCCCCACAATTTCGGCGACAACCGCAGAGGATGTCAGGCCGCCCAGAACCAACATGAAACGCAAGATGCGCCCCCGGCCAAGGGTCGAGAAGAACCAACGCGAAATCCAGGGGAGGATGATCAGACACCACAGGGCGAGAATCGCCAATCCCAAAGCGATCATCAATACCAGGGCGGCACCAGATTGATCGCCGGTTTCAGAGCCAGACACCAATGCCAGAACCAGCAGGGAGACTGTATCGGTAATGGCACTCGCGCCCAGCGTTGCGGCACCGGCGCGGTTCTTGGTGAGGTCAAACTGCTTGAGAACAGGATAGGCGATCAGCGTGAACGAGGCCCAAAAAGAGCCAATCAGGATCGCAGCCTTGGGGCTGTAGCCCAGTTGCAGGGTAATGATTGTACCCAAGGCGAACGGGATCACCGAAGTGATGAGCCCAAACCCTCCTGAAATGCGCCAAAAGCGGCGAAAGGTCTCAAGGTCCATTTGAAGGCCGGCCAGGAAGATCAGATACAAGATGCCCAGTTGGCCGATGTTCTCAAATGCCGTGAAATCATCGAGGATAGACAGTATGTTGGGCCCGACCAAGGCGCCGCCAATGAGCAGCCCAAGCATGCCAGGAAGCCGGAGGCGTTCTGCAGTCAGAGGGCCGAAGATAATGACAAGACCCAACAAGAGATATCCGAAAATTGGCCCGCTTGTTACAGCTTCAAGATTCATTACAGTCCTCTTTCTGAGGGCTGCCGGTCTTTAGAGAACCGCCAGCCCCCCCCAAAAAAAGGCCTACCGATAGTGATTCTTTCTCCGTCGCAGGGCCACCCCTGTGCCCAACGCAGCCAGGCCGGCCAGCATGGTGCATGCCCAAGGGGCCAGCGCCATGGCACCGCCTGTCTCCGGCAAGCCGGCTGGCGTTGTCCCTGCCGGACCGCCGTTGCCAAAGATCATCGTGCCGGCATTCTCGTTCAGTTCGAGCACCAGGCGCTCGTCTTCGACGCGCCAGGTGCCGGCCAGGCCCAGCTTCTCCAGGAAGACCTGGTCGGACGAGTCCTCGCCGCAAGAAGCCAGCGTCGATGGGCCCAGCGCGTTGAAGCTGATGGTGTCGCCCTCAACGGTGTAGGTCCACTGCACTTGATTGCAGTCCGCCTGGATGTTGGCTGAGCCATCTGCATTGAGGACCAGGACATAGTTTTCCGAGTCGGCGATCACCGACTGGCTGGCCGGTTGCGTCTCGATCAACTGTGTCCACTGCCACTGGATGTCGAGGATCGCGCCATGATCGTCGGCCCAGACGGCCGGCACCAGCACGCCAGCCAACAGCAATCCCGCGACCAAACCAACGACGAAGAATCGTGTGTTCATGTCTCGCCCTCCTTTGCCCTTCTCTGCAGTTAGAATTGCCATCGTTCTTTGCCCTTGCGTTTTCATCTACCCGGCTCACTTTATCTACACAGGGCCTCAAAACGATAGCCCTGTTCGCTCAAGGTACTCAAGACGGTCTTGAGGGCGGCGATGGTCTGTTCCCGATGGCCACCCCCATCGTGAATGAGCACAATCGCACCCGGCCTGGCGTTGTTGATGATATGCTTGGCAATCTGATCTGCCCCCGGCTGGCGCCAATCCTGGGGGTCAAGATCCCAGAGGACCAGCTCGTAGTCCAAGGCTGCGGCGTACGAAGCGACGGTGCCGTTGCTGGCCCCATAGGGTGGGCGCAGGCAGAGCAGCTTGCTCCGCCCGCTATCCTGCCCGCCAGTAGCGTCCTGGATGGTGCTGTAGGTGTCGGCAATCTCCTTATCAAAGGCCGCTTGGGACAGCGTGGTCAGGTCAACGTGGCCATAGCTGTGGTTGGCCTGGTAGTTGCCACTGGCGGCGCTATCTTTGACGATCCTTGAGGCAGAAGGAATCTGCTTCCCAATGACAAAGAACGTCGCCCGGGCACCATACTGGTCTAGTGTATCCAGGACCTGGGGTGTGTAGGTGTCATGGGGTCCATCATCAAAGGTAAGATAGAGCACCGGTTTTTCATCGATGTGCGTGGGACGGTCCGCGACCGAGTCTCCAGTGTCAGGCAGTGGCCCTTCCTCGCCGGGGGGTTCCGCGGATGGAGCCGCGGTGGGCAGCGTCTCTGTCGGAGGAACGGGATCGTGCAATGCCTCCCAAGTAGGGCCGTTGACCACACCGTTGGCCACCAAGCCCTGGCTTCGCTGAAAGTCCATGACGGCCCTGCGTGTGTCGTCGTCATAGACCGTGGCATCCGGCCCCGGGTCCTGGTACTCGATCCAGGGAATGGCGGCCAGCAGCTCGT
>JASFHU010000596.1:0-3946 GCA_050123055.1 Anaerolineae bacterium | reverse complement strand
CAACACAGCCGACTATATCATCAACGGTGCCCTATCATACGAGCTGCCAGTCATGCGCCGCCGCCTATTGGAGGATTTCGCCCAGTGGGCTCAGGACTATGAGGGCGATCCCCTCCGGACAGATGCCTACACCCGCGCCCGTCGTCTGTACGAGCTCTTGGAGATCGTGTCCCCCATATCAGAAGATGACGAAGAAGCGATCCCGGCCTCATCCCACCTGCGCGAATTCATTGGCGGAAGTTGCTACGACTACTGAGTACTTTCGTAAGCTCTGCGTGGACCACAGTCCACGCACGCTGACAGGCTATCACAGCCCACGCTATGCTACGTCAAATTGCCTTCTCCCAGCAGCCTCTGCACCGTTTCCCAATCCTCCAGGGTATTCACGTTGACGAACGATCGGTATGAGGGGTCAAACGCGGCAAGCTCCGGCTCCTCCACGTAGCGCACTCGGACCTGGGGAAAAAAGGCCGTGATCTTTCGCCGGCCCTGGTCCAGCAGTTCGGCCATGAATGGCAAGCAGTCCTTGCCGTAGATCGAATGGAGCGGTTCCACCAGTCCATTCCGGCGCGGGATGACGACGTCATTCCCTTTCGCCAAGGGCACCATGTAATGCAGCAGTGGCAAGCTGAGGAAGGGCATATCACAAGCCACGGCCAGGGCATGGCTACTCCTGGCCGCCTTCAGCCCCGAGTAGATACCCATCAACGAGCCCATCCCGCGCTTGTCATCCGCCACAAACCGCACACCCAGATCCAGAGATCGATATCGTGCCGTTTCGTTGGCCACCACAATCAGGTCATCGCTCAAAGCCGACAACGTCTGCACCGTCCGCGCCAGGAGAGGCTGCCCTTCAACCTCCAGTAGCGACTTGTCAATCCCCAGTCGTCGGCTCTGGCCTCCAGCCAGAATCACCACACTGATCAAGCCCGTCTCCATGCCACGATTGCCCTACTTGCCGCCGGCAGCCACAGCAAACAGCCGCACCAAACCTCGACCACAATCTCCCCCTCACGCAAAGGCGCTGGAGACCGACCCAATAGCCGATCTCCAGCGCCTTTGTCGTCACGCAATGACAGAGTCTGCTACCCGCCAGCCTCCATCCGCATGTTCAAATAGTCGACAGCCTGACCCACCGTCTTGATCTGCTGCGCTTCCTCATCCGAAATCTCTCCGCCGAACTCATCCTCAAAGGCCATGATCAACTCGACCAAGTCCAGCGAATCCGCCTCCAAGTCCTCGCGGAACCGAGCCTCCGGGGTGACATTGTCCTCGTCCACACCAAGCTGCTCGACGATGATATCCTTTACCTTTTCGAACGCATCCATGGCTCTTTCACCTCCTGCGAATTGTGTTTGGTGCTCCTCGATATAGGTTCGCGTATTCTACCAGGTCTGGCCTCCCCTGTCAACTCGCTTGACATTCCGTGTCACCCCTGGTAAGATGCGTACCACGTCGTACAACACCGGGTCAGACTGAAAGTTACGGTCGAGCACCTCGGGGGCAGGATGCTGGAACAGCGAAAATCGGAACACTTGCGCATCAACCTGGAAGAGGATGTCAGCTCCCCCCTGGTGACCACTGGCCTGGAGCACTACCGTTTTGTCCACAATGCCCTGCCCGAAGTCTCCCTGGAGGGGATTGATCTCTCCACCGAATTCTTGGCGAAGCAGCTACAGACTCCATTGCTCATTTCATCAATGACAGGGGGCACCGCCGAGGCCCAGCGCATCAATCTCCACCTGGCAGAAGCGGCCCAGGCCGCTGGCATCGCCATGGGATTGGGTTCGCTTCGCGCCGCTCTTGAAGCCCCTCACCTGGCGGACACCTTCCGCATCCGGCACCTGGCCCCCGATATCCTTCTTCTCGCCAATCTGGGAGCCGCCCAGCTCAACACTGGCTTCAGCCCCGACGACTGCCAGCGGGCTGTGGATCTCGCGGAGGCTGATGCCCTCATTCTGCATCTTAATCCACTGCAAGAAGCCTTACAGGCGGATGGTGACACCGATTGGCACGGCATCTTGGACCGGATAGAGAAGGTATGCCAACGCATCCAGGTACCCGTCGTGGCCAAAGAGGTTGGTTGGGGGATCTCGGCCCAGGTTGCCCGCCAGTTGGTCGGCGTTGGCGTGGCAGTCATCGATGTCGCCGGCGCAGGCGGCACCTCCTGGAGCCAGGTCGAAATGTACCGCGCCCCCACCGAGCGCTTTCGCCGCACCTGTGCCGAGTTTGCAAACTGGGGCATCCCTACAGCCGAAGCTCTCGTCGAGATCCGAGCAGCGCTGCCAGACATCCCCCTCATCGCCAGCGGTGGCCTGCGAAACAGCACGGACCTGGCAAAATCCCTGGCCCTGGGAGCCGACCTGGGCGGGCTGGCCGGGCCATTCCTCAAAGCGGCCAATGTCTCTGCCCAGGCCGTCGTCGAATTGGCCGACGAGATCGCTGGCGTGCTTCGCACCATCATGTTCTCCTTGGGCATTCCTGACCTCCAATCCCTCAAAGGCACGTCCGCGCTACGCCCCTATCCGCCCACGACCTATTGATGAGGAACGCCCCATGAGCCTGCAAGATGCCTTCCACGACCTGCTACCCCAGATAGAGGCCGAGCTGAAAGAGATCGTCAGCGTTCCTCACCACAGCCTCGGAACCTACTATGGCATGATGCGGTATCACTTGGGCTGGACCGACGAGGATTTTCGAGCCATCCAGGCCCCCATCGGCAAGCGCATCCGCCCGATGTTATGTCTACTTTCCTGCCAGGCGATTGGGGGCAGCATCGAACAGGCCCTACCTGCCGCCGGTTCCCTGGAACTGATCCACAACTTCTCCCTGGTTCATGACGATATCCAGGATGACAGCCATACCCGCCGCGGACGGCGCGCTGTCTGGGATATCTGGGGTCTGGCTCAGGGCATTAATGTTGGAGACGGGCTGTTCGTGTTGGCCCGGTTGGCGCTCCATCGCCTTGCCGACCGTGGCGTACCGCCTGCGCGACAGCAAGCGGCCACCCTGGCTCTGGATCGGGCCTGCCTGGCCCTTTGTGAGGGCCAATACTTTGACATGACCTTTGAGGATCTCCTCGAGGTCGATCTCGACCAGTACCTTTGGATGATCCGGCACAAAACGGCAGCACTCCTGGCCACCTCAGCCCAGTTGGGCGCCATTATCGCCACCGAAGACCCAGAGCCGATCGCCCTCCTCTACCAGTTTGGCGAAAACCTCGGGATGGCCTTCCAGATTCGCGATGATGTCCTGGGCGCCTGGGGCGACGAACAGGTCACTGGCAAGTCAGCCGCGACCGACATACGTGACAAGAAAAAGACGCTCCCCGTCGTGTACGCCTTCCACCAGACTGGCGACCGTGATGCTGCCCGGGCCCTGGCTGAGCTATACGCCCAGCCGGACCTCCTGAATAGCTCCGACATCCAGACTGCCCTCGCCCTCCTGGATCGGGTCCGCGCCCGCCAGTATGCCGAGGAGATGGAAGCCACATTCTTCCGCCAGGCTCTCCATAACCTGAACCAGATCGGGATCGAAAATGCGGCTCAATCCAACTTGCACGAATTGGCCGCATCTCTAATGGGTCGACAGGTGTAGAGCCACCGTTAGTCGGCGCTGTTCGTAGTAGCGACTTCAGTCGTTTGCTTGGTCAGCACCGTTCGTAGTAACGCCTCGACCCGCGTCGGACTCGGGCGTTCTCCTATGGATCCCGTCTTCTCCGCCCAACCTGATACCGATCAGCGACAGCGCCTCGTTGCGGTCGCCCACCTCCCCAGCAACTTGTGCCTCGCGCACCGCTTCCAGTAGTTCTCCAATCTGGGGACCCGGTTCCAGGCCAAACTCACGTAGCAGATCGTGGCCATCCACCAGCGGGGGTGGCTTCACACGCTCGGGACGGCGATCCCAATAGTCGCCCAACATCCGCGCCGTCAATGCCACCAGGGCC
>JASFHU010000595.1:0-3947 GCA_050123055.1 Anaerolineae bacterium | reverse complement strand
ACCCAAACAGATCGCCCTGCAATTGGTGCAGTTTGTGCAAAACCTACGCGAACTCGATCTTTACAAACTGCCCGGCGTTGCCGAGACCCTCGACTGGACCGAGGCCCTGGTAGCCCTGGATGCCAAGGAGCTTCACCTGCCGCTGGTGGAGGATACGCTGGGCCTGTTGCTCAAGTATCAGGACGACTTTGAGATGGTACGGAAAGGTCATGCTGAGCGTCTCCTGGAACAGGCCAGGCACAAGAGCGCGGAGCTGATGCTGGAAGCTCCCTCCTTTGCCTAGCGAAGTTTAGAATCATGAACCACTTGCAGGACCCAAACGACGAGTCCATACAGCAGACGGAGATCGAGGATGTCCAGCGAGCGGCCAACGCCGGCGGCGATGGTGGGGGATATCTGCTCGCCCACCTGTTGCGCTTTGGGCAGTTGCTCCGGGTGATGGGGATGGACGTGAGTACCGGCCAGGTCCTGGATCTGGTCGAGGCGCTGCAACACGTGAACATCACGGAGCGCTTTGACTTTTACCACACCTGCAAAGCGCTGTTGGTCAACCGCCGCGAAGATTTTGTTGTCTTTGACCAGGCATTTCACCTCTTCTGGAGCGCCACCAACGAGGCTCCCCAGGATGGGAGCGCCCCTTCTGATCAGGAAGTCAAACGGGCTCGCTTGCCTTCCAGTCCTTTGTCAGGCGAGAGCGCGGGCCCAGACGGACCGGAAGGCAGCGGGCAAGAACCCGGGCAGGACGAGGGTGAGCAGTCTGCAGGCGAGCAACTGATGATCTACAGCCCGGACGAAACCTTGCGCCAAAAGGACTTTGGCGAGATGACCTGGGAAGAGATCCAGGCTGCCAAGCGGGCCATCGCCAGTTTGGAGTGGGACCTGGGCGAGCGCCGCACTCGCCGCGCCCGATCAAGCTCCAAGGGTCGCATCAACATGCGCCGCATGATCCGAGATAATCTGCGACACGGCGGGGAGCCTATCAACCTGGCCTACCGGCGCCGTGTCTTCCGCCCTCGTCCGCTAGTCGTTCTCAGTGACATCAGCGGCTCGATGGAGCGCTATTCGCGCATGCTACTTCACTTCATCCACGCCCTGACACACGGTCTGAAGGATACCACAGTCGAGGCCTTTGTATTTGGCACACGATTGACGCGCATCACGCGTCACCTGCGCTACAAGGACGTCGATGAATCGCTGGACGAGGTGAGCGACATAGTATACGACTGGTCAGGGGGCACCCGCATCGGCGAGGCGCTCAAGGCCTTCAACTTTCAGTGGGCGCGACGGGTGCTTGGGCGTGGAGCCGTGGTGCTTGTGATCAGCGATGGCTGGGATCGGGGTGATCTGACGCTTCTGGGGAAGGAGATCCTCCGGTTGCAGCGCGCAACCTACCGGCTGATCTGGCTCAACCCCCTGCTCGGCTCAGATGAGTACAGGCCCGTCCAGCGAGGCATGGCCACAGTCATGCCCTGCGTGGACGACTTTTTGCCCGTTCACAACCTGGACAGCCTGGAGCACCTGGCCGAAGTGCTGTCCCTGGTAGCCGCTATACGTCCGGTACGAAAACAGAGGGTCTGCGCGCCAGAGCTAGAAAGCTTGGTACGAGCAGACGTGACCTCCCCTGTTCAGCCGAGTCCCGTCCAAGACAGTTCCTGGCCAGAACGTGTAAAAGAGCGCCTCGATTTCAAGAGCTCCCCCGGCCCTCGAATGGGCTGAGCAGAGGGAATCCACAGCTCACACTTTTACCAGAGAACCATAGACTCTTCCAGGATCCTGCTCAGATCTTCCCTGGTGGCTGGGCGCGGGCTGCCCACGAGCAACCGTTGCTGCTTCCAGCCTCCCTCAACCATCCTGGGAATGTCGGCCTCGGTGTAGCCGACCGCCGATAGGCCGTTGGGGCAGCCAACGTCCTTTAGCAGGCGGATTATGGTCTCCGGCAGCAACAACGCCGCATCCAGGTCCGACAAACCCTCGGTACTCGCCCCGAGCAACTCTGCTATCCGAGCATGTTTCTTCGGATCGGTGGGTGCGGTGAAGCGAAAACAGGCAGGTGCAGTCAGGGCCGTCGAGATACCGTGTGGCACCATGGGCTCCTCCACGCCGAAACCAGCCGGGACCCAGCCTTTCACCATCCCGGCGATAGGATAACCCAGGGCATGGGGGATGTGCACCCCGGCGTTGCCATAACCGATGCCGGCAAAGGTCGAGCCCATTGCCATAAAGGTCCTAGCCTCCAGGTCGCTGCCATTGTAACAGGCGCGCCGCAGATACCTGCCCGCCCACTCGATGGCCTTTTCGCTCCACAGATCTGAGATGGGGTTGGAGCCCACGTAGGCGCCCCGCTGTGCAGGGCTCGCCGGTTTGGGCCGCATGTCATAGGGCTTGATGGTGAATGACTCGGCGGCATGGGTGAACACGTCAAGGCCGCTTGACATCGTGACCTCAGGTGACATTGTCAGTGTATTCAGCGGGTCTACGATGGCCATTGAGGGCCGGATGTTCTGGTGCGAGATGCCGGTTTTTAGGTGCAGGTCCAGCAGGTCGAGTACAATGACGGCTGTGGTTTCGCTACCGGTGCCGGCGGTTGTGGGCATGGCGATCATCGGCTTCAAAGGGCCGGGAACCGGCTTTCCCTTGCCGAGAGGCTGGTTGATATAGTCGTACAGGTCGGCAGGGTAGGTGGAGAACAGGTTCATCGCCTTGGCCGTGTCGATGGTGCTCCCACCACCCAGCGCGACGAATGCATCCGCCTCTACGCCCTGTGCGAATTCGATGGCGTGCCTGAACGAACCATCGGTGGGCTCGATGTGGATCTCATCGTAGAGGGTGAGCCGAATCCCCTCATCTTCGATAAGGGTTTTGACGCTGTCCACCAGACCAACGTCCCACAAGTGCTTATCGACGACGAGGAGGATGCTCTCTGCACCCATCGTTTTCAGTTCGTACCCCAGTTCTTCCGTAGCCCCAATGCCGAACTTGAGCTTGGCCATCATCAAGGGGATGACAGATTCGAACTCTGCGCTCACAGCGCACCTCCCGATAGTCAAGTGCTCCCGGACGTGTTGAGAAACCGATCTGGAGGGCAGGAATCTTGAGTGTAGCACCCTGCCATTGGATCTTTACCGAATGGTCCAACCACCATCTACAAGTAGTGTGTGCCCGGTGATCAGATCGGCCGCAGGAGATGACAGGAAGACAACTGCACCCAGTATGTCCTCCACCTCTCCAACTCTGCCAAAGAGTATATTGTTGACCACCTCCTGATAGAAATCCTTATCCTCGAACATGGCCGCTGTAAGGGGTGTTTTGATGAAGGTCGGGGCCACGCCGTTGACGTTCACACCATGCCTGGCCCATTCTATCGCCAGGACCTTGGTGAGCTGGACGACACCGCCCTTGCTGGAGCAATAAGCTGCCCGCAGTTTCCCGCCCACAAAGCCCATCTGGGAACCGATGTTGATGATCTTTCCCTGACCCTGAGAGACCATCACCTGGCCCACCTTTTGGGCGCAAAAGAACAACCCCTTCAGATTGATATCCATGAGGCGATCCCAATGTTCCTCGGTGACCTCCAGAGCTGGCTCGGGGATGTTGATGCCTGCGTTGTTCACCAGGACGTCAATCCGGCCAAAGCGCTCCGTTGTCGAAGCGACCATGGCGTCGATGCTTTCCAGCGACCTGACCTCCAGATCCAGCGGCAGAGCTTGACGTCCCATCGCACGGATCTCAGCCGCCACCGGCTCAGCGCGCTCCAGGGAACGACTGGTGACGACGACGTGAGCGCCAGCATTAGCCAGTGCCAGGGCTACGCCATGCCCGAGGCCTTTGCTGGCGCCCGTCACGATGGCGATCTTGTCGGTCAGGCTGAAATCAGGAAACTCCATCGCTTCCCTCCAAACCACCTTCCTCGAGAATAGCCTGCCACGGTAGGGGCGCAGCCAATACAT
>JASFHU010000594.1:0-3948 GCA_050123055.1 Anaerolineae bacterium | reverse complement strand
ACTGCTTCATGGTAGAGACTCCTTGGTTTGTGCAATAACCATCAGTTTCTACCATAGGGCGGTTTTGCGCAAGTCGCAGACCGCCCTGATCATTTATCTAAAGTCGAGTTCTCAGGGAGATCTAGATAGCCATCCAGAAGACGCACCATACGGTAGTCAACCTCGGTGTACAACTCTATTTTCCGTCCATGACTGCGGTAAGCGCTGACTGGTACTCCAGTGTACAAGTTTAGCCCTCTCAGCTTGCAACTAATCTGTTTATTTCACTTGTTTTCATAGGGAGTGGAGTGTACCACTTTATTGTCAGTGTACAGCTAGAAACCCATTCTTGACCACATGAGACGGAAGTGTAGGGAATCGTAGGGAAACGTTTCTGGAGGTCTACGTTTCCTTTGATATCCGATCTCACAAGACTGTGGGCGTAAATACACTGCCTCCCTCTTTTGGACGTGTCACTGGGGCATGGTATAATGGACGAGATACCGAGTATGTGGCATAGTAGGGACTATTTCACGCGGTGTCCGGCACGTCACATAGGTATCCTCACTCCATTCTTGAACATACCAACGGAGCGAACACAAAGCATGTGTGGCATCTTTGGCATCGTTACCGACCAAGAACAGACTCTCGGCCCGACACTCATCGAAGGCGGAAAGCGGCTGGCCTATCGTGGCTATGATTCGGTGGGCTGTGCCACCGTCGTCGCCAATGGAAACATCGACCTACGCAAGGGCGTGGGCCGCATTGAGGACGTCAGCGCCGAGCTTGACTTTGCCGCTATGCGCGGCCTGCGGGGCATCACGCAACTCCGCTGGGCTACGTTCGGCGCGCCGTCCTATGAAAACGCCCAGCCCCACCTGGATTCCGATGGCGACATGGTTGGGGCGCACAATGGCAATGTCGTCAACAACGTCCAGATGCGGGAACTGTTCATCCGCGAGGGGCTGACAGTGCGGGGTACCAACGACGGCGAGACCTGTGTCCACGCTGTGGAGCGCCACTTCGACCGCAATGGCGGCGACATGGTGGCGGCCATCCGCGCCGCCTACGCTGACCTGGAGGGCGATTACGCTTTCGTCATCACCCACCGCGATGAACAGCACCTGTACGCCATCAAAAAAGGTAGCGGCTTGGTAGTCGGCTTGGGTGAGGGACTAACCTGCGTGTCTTCGGATCTGCCAAGCATCCTGCCTATCACGCGGCGTATCGTGCGCATCCGCGATGGCGAGATCGTCGTGTTGTCGCCTCAGACGGTGGAGCTGTACAGGGTGTACGACGGTGCACGCATCGAGCGGGAGGAAGAGTGGTACGACGGCCCCATAGAGGTGGCTGAAAAGGGGGGCTATCCGCACTTCATGCTTAAGGAGGTCCACGAGCAGCCGGTCGTCGCTGGTGAACTGTTGCACCTTCTGAATAGCTCGCCTCACGTCGAGCATTTCCTGGATACGATGCAGGCAACGGGAGATCGCCCCGTGTACCTGGTGGGCTGCGGTACCAGCTACCATGCTTGCTTGTTGGGTGCGTACTACTTCAACCAGATTGCCAGAGTGGCGGCTGTTCCTGTGCTCGGTCCGCAATTCATCGAGCAATATGGACAGAGCGTAGGTCCAGAGGACGTAGCTGTCTTTGTCAGTCAGAGCGGCGAGACCAAGGATGCGCTCAATGCTGTCAAAGTGATGCGCCAGCGCGAAGGACAGGTGTTGGGCATTCTCAACGTCCTAGGCTCTACGCTCATGCACCAGAGCGACGTCTATCTGCCATTGGCCTGCGGCTACGAGATCAGTGTCCCGGCAACCAAGACGTTCCTAAACCAGGCAATTCTGTTCCTCTACCTGGCCAATCGTCTAGGAGGGCGTGATACCTCGATGCTCGAGAGCATGCCTGATCTCTTAGCTCAAACCCTGCAAGCCACAGACGGTTCTGCTCGCGAAGTAGCAACCTATCTGGTAGACTGGAACGCTATGCACTACTTGGGCTATGGCGTGACCCATCCCATAGCCTTGGAAGCTGCGCTCAAGCTCAAGGAGATCACCTACGCTCATTGCGAGGGAATGTTCAGTAGTGAATTCAAACACGGCCCTTTGTCAGCCGTGCACGATGGCTATCCAGTACTGTTTGTCACTGCGCCAGGCGACGAGATGATGATGATCAACCATGTCAACGAAGTGACGACCCGAGGTGGTCGGGCCATCGCGCTGGCTGCCCAGCACCCGGCGCTGCAGACCAATGTCCACGACTATCTAGTCTTGCCCGACTCGGATCGTTTCCTCACGCCGATCCTGGCGACAGTGCCAGCCCAACTGGTGGCCTACCACATGAGTGTAGCGCGGGGCATCGACCCCGACTTTCCGCGAAACCTGAGCAAGACACTGACCGTGGACTAGCCCTACCCATTGCGTTATGTGCCTTTCTGTGCTATAATCTTGGTGCAGGATACTCCTGCTTGGCAGGGCCTCATGGCAGGCCCTTGACTGTTTGGGTGAGCCAGAGGGCGAGGTTCACGAACGAGCTGGCCTGTGCCAATGCTCCGCAGGTCGCTGGGTGCATGTCATACAGCCGCCAGGTTGGATGCATCGCATTCAGCATGGTGAAGATCCTCGCCACCAGGGTGTCATCTGGGCATTGCAGATGGTTATCGCCGAATCGTGGGGGAGGAGGTGATGCAAGGCCACAAACGCTCCGGGGAATGCCAACCCCATCTTTCTCCGTCGTGCCTGTGCTGCTTGGGGAAGTGGTCGCCTTACCCATAAAGCGTGGGATCCATCCAGGGAGGCAGTGAACGGAAACACTCGAGCCTTAGAAGCAGACGGTGTTGGGTCACTCTCTCGACGTTGAGCCACTTTACCGTAGGTCGATTTCGCAGATTCGTGACCCGGCTATCCACCAGGGTAGCTCGGGCAACCATTCTCTTGGTCATATGAGAAAAGGGGGGAAAGAGCGATGAGGAACCTTTTTAAAGTCCTGTCTCTATTGACACTCGTTGGGGCGGTTCTGTTGGGGGCATGTGGTGCCGCGGGACCTGATACCATCAAGATCGGCGTCAACGCACCCCTCACCGGGGACATCCCCAGGGAAGGCGAGCAAACAAAGTTCGCAGCCGAGATGTGGTTGGAGGATATCGGCGGCGAACTGGAAGTTGGCGGCAAGACATACACGGTGGAACTGCTCATCGAAGACAACGAGTCCAAGGGCGAGTCGGCGGCAGCGGTCAACACCAAGCTGATCACCCAGGACGAGGTGCTGGTCATCGTCGGCCCACAATCATCCAAGCAGGCGGTCCCTGCCGGTGGCGTGGCCAATGATCTGGAGACTCCGATGATCAGCCCCTGGTCTACCAATCCCAACACCACTTTGAACCGTCCCTGGGTGTTCCGCGCCCCATTCCTCGATCCATTCCAGGGCCCCGTGGTGGCCAACTTTGTTTCAGACGAGTTCGGCTTCACCAAGGCCGGTGTGCTCTATGACGTTGCCAGCGACTACCCGAAAGGACTCGCCGACAACTTTAAGCAAGGTTGGGAGGATCTCCACGGCGCAGGCTCTGTGGTGGCTTTTGAGAGCTTTACGACGGGCGACACCGACTTTAGCGCGCAGTTGACCAAGATCAAGGATGCAGGCGCCGAGTTCTTTTTCACGCCACAATACTACAACGAGGTACCCCTGATCGTGCAGCAGGCGCACCAGTTGGGGTGGGATGCACCCGTCGTGGGCAGCGATAGCTGGGGCTCGCCCGATACGGTCGAGCTGTGTGGCGAGGATTGCTACGGCTTGTTCTTCAGCACCCACTATGCGGCCGAGGGCGCGACCGGTGCGACAAAGGACTTTATCGACAGCTACAACGCCAAGTATGGTTATGTGCCCGCGGACGTAGCCGCGTTGACGTGGGACTCCTTCCGGATCGTCCAGCAAGCGATCCAGGACTGCGGGGAGATCACCGGGGACCTGGCGGCG
>JASFHU010000593.1:0-3961 GCA_050123055.1 Anaerolineae bacterium | reverse complement strand
GCGCCGACCACGACTGGCTGGCTTCTCTGGGCGCCGGCGTACCGTCGGATGAACTGGCCTTGTTGACCGGCTTTCGTGAAGCTGCCCGTCACTGGCACCGAGCCGCCGCCCTCCCCATCGATCAGTTAATCCTGACCATCGCCAACGACCTGTTCCAGGAGCCGGCCGAGTTGGCCCTTGCTCACAAGCTGTCCGTCCTCTTGCGCGATGTGGCTCAGGCCCATCGTTCCTACCGGCTGGCTGAACTGGTTGAAGAACTTGGCGTCATCGCCCGTAACGAGCGCCGTTTCCTTGGATTTGCCAGCCAGGACACCGGATTTGAGCCGCCTCCGGGCAAGGTTACCATCGCGACCATGCACAAAGCCAAGGGCCTGGAATGGGATCGCGTCTACCTGATGTCGGTCAACAACTATGGCTTTCCCTCCGGCCTGGCTCACGACACCTACATTGCCGAGCGCTGGTATCTGCGTCAGGGCCTCAACCTCGAGGCCGAGGCCATCGCCCAACTTGAGTTCCTTGCCGCAGCTCCGGCTGCCAATGGCCAGTCTGGCGAGATACTTGCGAGTGGGAGTTCCGGAGAGTCACCCATCGAGGGTGAAGCCAGCAGAGATGCCCGGCTCTCCTACGTCTCTGAGCGCCTGCGCCTGCTGTACGTGGGCATCACCCGCGCCAAACGTGACCTGATCATCACCTGGAACACAGGGAACCGCCCTTCGGGAAGGCTCCAGCCAGCCATCCCCTTCATCGCGCTGCGAGATTACTGGGAGTCGAAAGAGTGACAGAAGACAAGCAGCCGCCCCAGCTCCCTGAGGGTTTCCAGTTCAGCCAGAGCAGCCTTCAGGACTTTGTCGATTGCCCGCGCCGCTTCCAACTGCGCTACGTCCTGATGCAGCCCTGGCCCGGTCTGATCACCGAGTCCCCCCTCGATTTTGAGCAACATTGGCGGCGGGGCCGCGATCTCCACCGCCTGGCTCACCAACACGCCCTGGGCATCGACGCCGAGACCCTGGAAGGAACGATCTCCGACAAGACGCTGAAGAGCTGGTGGCAGACCTTCCTCCACCAACCGCCATCCGATCTGCCCCAGGCGGCGCAAAGCCCCGAAGTCACGTTGACGGCCCCGCTGGCCGGCTACCGCCTATTGGCCAAGGTCGACCTCCTGGCCGCCGAGCCGGGCCAGCGCCTGGTGGTAGTCGATTGGAAAACCGTTCACCGCCCCCTGCCCCGCACGGTATTGGCACAGCGACTGCAAACCCGCGTCTACCGCTATCTCGCTGTCGAGGCTGGCGCCGCCTTCAACAGCGGCCAGCAACCCCAACCCGAACAGGTAGAGATGCTCTACTGGTTTGCCCAGCGGGAAGGAACCACCGAGCGATTTCCGTACGACACCCACCAGCATGCTGCCGATCGCGAGTACCTAGAAGATCTCATCAAAGAGATCACAGCCCAGACTGATGCCACCTGGCAACTGACCCAGCAGCAACGTCACTGCCGCTTTTGTAACTACCGCTCCCTTTGCGAGCGGGGGGTCACCGCCGGACGCTTCCAGGATCTGGATGATGACCTGGAATTGCCAGAGCCAGAGATCGATCTGGAACAGATTGCCGAAGTGGAGTTTTGATGATCCTCACCATCCTAACCACCTTGTTCATCGTGGCGCTGATGATCTCTTTCAACGCCCTCTATGTTGCCGGCGAGTTTGCCTCGGTCAGCGCCCGCAAGACGCGCGTCATCCAACTGGCCGAGGAGGGGAATCGCCTGGCCAAAGTGCTTTTGCCAGTCTTGCAAGATCCTCACAAGCTGGATAACTATATCGCTGCCAGCCAGGTGGGCATTACCCTCTCCAGCATTGTGTTGGGCATCTATGGCGAGCAACAGATAGCCCCCAAGATCGCCCCCTGGATCGCAAAGCTGCCCCTGGTCGTGTCACCTTCTACCGTCGGGCACATCGCCGCGGCGGGCATCGCCTCGACCCTGGTCCTCCTCCTGCTGACGACCCTCCAGGTGGTGCTGGGCGAACTTGTGCCCAAGTCGGTCGCTATCCAGTATCCGGAACGATTGGCCTTGCTGACAGCACTGCCCATGAAGTGGTCGGCCGACTACATTCTCCGGCCCCTGATCGTCCTGCTCAACGGCAGCGGCAGGCTGCTACTGAAACTCCTGGGGGCAGAAGCAGGCGGCGAGCACGCCCATGTACATTCTCCTGAAGAGATCGTCATTCTGGTCAAAGAGAGCCATCGAGGCGGATTGATCGACGCTGACGAGCGCCAGTTCCTGCAGAACATCTTTCGCAGCAGCGAGATCCACGCCGGCGAGATTGCCGTTCCCCGCACGCGCCTGGTTGCGGCCTCCATCGACACCCAGGTCGGCGAGGTGCTCAAGCTGGCGGCCGAGTCGGCCTATACTCGCATTCCTATCTACGAACAGGACATCGACCACATCATCGGCTTTGCCCACCTCCGGGATCTCTTTGCCCTCTACCGCAGCGATCCGTCTGCAGGCCTGCGGGAGATACTGCGGCCAGTGCCATTCGTGCCCGAGACGCTGCCCATAACCGAGGTTTGGACACGCCTCGACGAAGCGCAGAGCTATCTGGCTATCGTCTTTGATGAGTATGGCGGTACCGCGGGCATCATCACCCGGGAAGACATGATCGAGGAGCTCTTTGGCGAACTGCAGGACGAGTTCGACCAGGAGAGGGCGCCCATCACCCGGATCGGAACAGGACGCATCGTCGTCCGAGGCGACATGTTAATCTCGAGCCTGAATGATCAATTGGACATCGCCCTTCCCCACGAGCAAGCCCATACCATCGGGGGACTGGTCATGGCCACATTGGGCCGTGTGCCACAGCTTGGGGATGTCCTCGAACTCGATGGCATTCATCTCCGCGTCGAAGCTGTTGCCTATCGCTCCGTGACAGCCGTTTCCATCACCCTGCCTGACGACGTGCCCGGCATTGAGCCGCAGGAGGTGGCATGATGGCAATTATCCCCTTCATCATCATTGCCCTCCTCATCCTGATCAATGGGCTATTCGTTGCCGCCGAATTTGCCATCATCGGCGTCCGGCCGACGCGCATCGAGCAGCTCGCCCAGGATGGCAACCGAGCTGCGCGCTCGGTTCGCGGCATCCTGAGCGATCGGCGCAAGACCGACCGCTACATTGCCGCCGCCCAACTTGGCATCACCCTGGCGAGCCTGGGCCTGGGCATGTACGCCGAGCCCGCCATCGCCCATCTCATCGAAGACCCGCTCCACGACTGGGTCGGTCTCCAGGGGGCCATCGTCCACACCATCTCCTTCATAATAGCCCTGGCCATCATCACCTACTTGCACGTCGTGTTTGGCGAGATGGTCCCCAAGTCGCTTGCCCTCCAGAGTTCCGAGCGGACCGTACTGCTGCTGACGGCGCCCATGAGGGTGGCTGGCAAGCTCTTTTCCATCCCCATCACCGTGCTGAACAGCATCGGCCTGTGGACCCTGAAGCTCCTCCGTGTGCCGCCGCCAGGCGCCGATAGCCGCCTCTACTCGCCCGACGAGTTGGAGATGATTGTCCTGGAAAGCTATGCTGGGGGCATGCTGGACGAGCGGGCGCAGGAGCTGGTCGCCAACCTCCTCGACTTTTCCGAGGAGCGGGTGGAACAGGTGATGATACCCCGCACGCTGATGACCGCCATCCCCACCTCTATCGCCGAGGACGAGCTGTTGGAGCTCTTTTCCGCCATCCCCTATAGCCGCCTGCCCGTGTACGAAGGCACCGTAGACAACATCATCGGCATGCTCCACCTCAAGGACCTGGTAAGACAGCAACTGGCGGGAGAGCCGTTCGACCCGCAGCCCCTCTTGCGACAGGTCTCATTCGTTCCCGAGACGCTGTCGGTCAAGGTCTTGCTGGCCAGTTTCAAGCGGCTGCACCAGCACATGGCCATCGTCATCGACGAACATGGGGGCACACTGGG
>JASFHU010000592.1:0-3967 GCA_050123055.1 Anaerolineae bacterium | reverse complement strand
CCTGGTGGCCGAGGTCATCCGCAATACCCCAGCCGACGAGGCAGGACTGCTCGGCGGCGATCAGCTCGTCGACGTCAACGGGCAGCAGGTCCAGATAGGCGGCGACGTCATCCTCGCCGCGGACGACGAGGCGGTGAGCGGCTTTGAGGATCTACGGGGCTTTTTGCTGCAGGCCGAGCCCGGCCAGGAGGTGATATTCACGCTCTTGCGGGACGGCGACGAAATCACGGTGGAGGTAACCCTGGGCGAGCGCCCGGCCTCCACGCCGTAGTAGGAACGTGGGAATAGTAGCCAAGAAACCCGAGGTTTCGGAAAACCTCGGGTTTCTTTGTCTCAGCGCTCCCCTCCGCACGAACCCGACGACCACATCCGGTCAAAGTTGAAAAGGGGTTGCTAGTCGGGTACGTTTGCCCATGGTCGACCGTTATGCTATACTCTCCCCATCATAGATTCCCTATTGATTTGTGAGGTGCTGTGATGGCTATGGTGGGCGAACTGATGGAAGTGATCCTCTACGTTCAGGACATGGGCGCCCAGGTGTCGTTCTACCGTGACCTGCTGGGGCTCCAGGTCACGCAACCCGCCGGCTCTGGGGATTCGGCCGGTACGGATGATTTTGGTGGTGTGTTCTGGGTAACGCTAGCCACCGGCGCCTGCACGCTGGCCCTCCACGCCGGAGGCAAGCGCCGCCTGGGCGAGGACGCGCCCAAGATCGTCTTCCGCGTCGCCGATCTTCCTGGCGCCCGGGACGAGCTCCTGGGGCGGGGGGTTCCCATGGGCGAGGTGCGGTCGCCCGCACCCGGTGTGCAGGTCTGCGACGGGCTGGACCCGGAGGGCAACAAGTTTTCTATCGAGTCCCATGCGGAATAGTGATTCAACCAGAGAAACCTGTCAGGTTTTCCGAAACCTGACAGGTTTTTTTACTGTCTCCTCAAAGAACCCCTGGTACCATCAGGGTATTGACTTTTGCAGTGGCTATGATATACTGGCTTTAGATCAAGTCAGCTACTGAAAAACATCCTACGGAAAGCATCACCGGCAAGTGCCACGGCGGTGGTCACCGCCACTGCAACGCAGTTTCCAGCATCAGGTTCAATCCCCTTGTGACTTGATCCCGGTCCTCCGGACGAGGCAATCGCTCTTTCATTACCCAGGCCTCTAGCTGTATGGTTTTGGACGTCCATGACGCGAATGTGAGCCGCCTACACCGCGTACTCTCATCGGCGGACTGAGCGTGGGAGTTGTTCTCAGACAGCCCCACCGCAATACCCGGCAAGGAGGTGATTCGAGCCGATAGTCCAGATGGGGCCTGGCAAGCCCGCCGGGCAGCTTGGTTTCACACTGAGCACAATGATTGGCCGTGCGGTCAGCAATACCTTCCCGAAGGCAAAGGAGGGGTGTTGATGAAAAGACGACTCATCCTGGGCAGTCTGCTGATTGTCCTCCTGGTTCCCATCCTGCTCCCCATGAGTCCGGCCGGTGCGGGCATCGCGCTTCGTCTCCAGGCGAACGAGCCGCTCCATGCAGGCCCGGCCAACGATCTCGTGGACCTGCTGAACTATCCCTACGACGTCCGCATCCAGGACCTGGCAGGTTCAGAGGGGGAGACGGTGGTGAGCACGCTGATGGAAAGACCAGAGGCTGTCCAGCTTCGTATGGCGATGGCCCGCAAGGGTTTCTTTGCCGATCTGGCCAAGGCCGAGGCAATGCGCATTGTAGTGATCGTCCCAGACGGCACGACACGCACCCTCGAAGCCGCGGTGGTTCCGATGGGACCGGGACTGCGGGTATTCTTGCCCCTGGTCCTGAAGGACTATCCCGACAACGCCAGTCCCCTGCTCCCGACCGAGCCGGGCGACAAAGCGCCTATGGCACTGCGGCCCGGAGAACTGTCGGCCTACCTGGTGGCCATGGTGGCCGATGACGGGACCAGCTTTTTCCAGGCCCATCACACCAACCTCGACCCTAAACTGGCCGAGGTCCATGAGCCCCCAATCATCTACAACGACATACCCTACTTCTATATCACGACTCTGCGCATCGTTGACGGGCGGATCGTAGTTTGGCGCTACTGGTGGTTCGACTCCCACCACCATCCCAACTGGTACTTTGCCTGCTACCAGCACTACTGGGACTACTACAATCGTACCGACGCCGTATGGCCCTGGTGGCACCAGTGGGTCTATGGTTGGTACTATTGGCGCTTCTGGTACTATTGGTCCACCTGGTTCCCTTGGGTGATGCCGGTGGCAGGATGAACAACGCCCAGGAGCTACCAGGTGTCGCATGTTGTTGATTCACGCACAGGGAGGAGGTTTCCATGAAAAGGCGTGTGCTTATGATCCTGGCGACGATCGTCGTGATCGTGGCCGTTGCAGTGCCCCTGAGCGGGGCTTTGACCGATGTCCGGTCCCAGCCACAGGCTGCGTCTCCGCAGCAGATGCCGGATATCCCAGATCTCTACACGTTGCTCAACTATGACCTACCCGTCCAGGTCACTACGCTGGAAGGGCCGGAGCGCGAGGAGGCGATCCTCGCGCTGTGGGGGAGGCCAGAAGCCGTGGCGCTGGCGGAGGAAATGGCTGTCAAGGGATTTCTCTTTGACCCCGTCTATGTCTTGGAGCAAGCCGAGGCGATGCAGATCTCGATCCAGACCGATCAGGAACGTGTCGAGCTGCTGGGGATGACGGTCTCGATGATTTCAGGCGAGCTTACAGGGGCGCTGACGGCCCTCGCCCCGCCCCAGGGCGGCGAAGGCTTTTTCCAGGCTCACCACACCAACCTGGACCCCAATCTGGCCGAGGTGCCCGATCCGCCGATCGTGGTGAACGGGATGCCCTACTTTTATGTCACCACCCTGCGCTGGATAAATGGACGGATCATTGTCTGGCGCTACTGGTGGTACGATTCACACAACCACCCTAACTGGTACTATGCCCACTACTTCTGGTATTGGAAGTACTACTGGTGGTGGGTTGGCGAGCCATGGCCCTACTGGTATTGGTGGGTGCACGGCTGGTACTATTGGAAGTACTGGTACTTCTGGTCCACCTACTTCCCGTGGTACATGCCGGTGGGCGTGCCAATGCCGTAGATGCCAGGCGACGCCTTGCGGGTGTGAGCTGGCCAGGCCAGCATCCGACCCAAGCTGCCCAACAGCGAAGCAGCCCCTTCACAAGGAAGGGGCTGTTTATGTAAATTGAGTATCTCCGATACCAGGTTCTTGGTCTTGAGTGCTACGCCTCAGACTCGCTCTGGATGATCTGGCGCATCCTCCTCCTGCGCCGGCCACCGCTCATGCGTTCCAGCTCGCGGATGCCCAGGGGATCGATCCTGGTTCGCAGCAGCTCCAGCTCCTCGACCGAAGGGGGTGGCGTCTCGTAGACGTCCGGCGCGATCTCTAGCTCAAAGCCGGTCCTCTTGCGGATCTTTTCGATGGACACCCCTGGATGGTGGCTGCGCAAGCGCATCCGGCCGGAAGCATAGTCAAAGACGCCGAGATCACTGATCAAAAGGCGGGGTCCGGGGCGCTCGCCCGGGCGTTCGGGACTGGGCATGCCCAGCCCACTGACAAAATCTAGCTCTTCGACAAACACCGCCCGGCTGTGACGCGGCACGTAAAGGTAGGCACGGGGGTGGTAGGCCGTCACGTCGGCGATGCCGCCGCAACCGGGCAGGCGCAGCAGCGGGGAACTATGCTCGCCGATGACCACGTTGTTCGAGTTGCCAAAGGGATCCACCTGGGCAGGGCGAAAGAACTCTTTGGCGTGCAGGGTGGGTATCAGCTCGCAGGCCGCTTCGCCAAAGGTGATCAGCGCCACGGCTTGACCCAGCCACAACTCCTCGGCACGGGCCAGGCCCAGGGGTGCGCCCTCTTGGCACAGGGCATTGCCGATGGCCGAGGCAAAGGTGACGTTTGGCGCGTGGGTGTACTTGGCCAACAGGTACCCGGCCGCAACCAGAGGCG
>JASFHU010000591.1:0-3969 GCA_050123055.1 Anaerolineae bacterium | reverse complement strand
TGCCCCAAAATGACCGGACCAAAGCCCAGCCGGTAGTCGATGTAGCGGTTGCCATCAAAGTCCCAGAAGTAGGTCCCCTCGGCGCGAGCCACGCCAATGTTCTCCCCCTCTCCCCAGTAGCGAAAGTTGGACGAAACGCCAAAGGGAAGCACCTGATCGGCTCGCTCAAAAAATGCGGTCGTTCTTTCCGTCGTGTACGCCATTCTTAGCCTCCTTATAGTGATCTCACTTGCTTCAATATGACTTCTGTCAATAGGCGCATGCCATACTCACCTCAACCTGCTTGCAGCTAACCCCAGCGGTAGCGCACCCCATATCCACCCCTGGGATAGCGCCAATCGAGGGCATCCCGTGGGCAGATGGTCCGGCAAGACCCACACTCCAGACAACCCTCGCAACTGTGGACGATCTCCTCGCCCTCCCAACTGTAAAGGCCGGCCCGGCTCCGACGACGATGCAATCGTGAACATGCTCGCCCACGCTACGCCTCTGCCTCAGCCCGCTCTTGGATGTTGGTATTCTCATCCACCTCCGCACCGGCCTCCCGGAGGATCCGCCGGCCCTGGGCTGTATCTACCCGCACGCCGGTGTTGGCCAACACGCGCAACGTGCGCTCGTGGATCTGCGCCTGCTCCTCTTCGGAAAGCACTTGAAGGGTTGTTCTCATCGCTTTTCCCTCAGGTCTGAGTTTGGCGCCCCGGCGACGCAAGGGCCGCGATCAGGGCGCCCACTCCGGCCAGTGCCAGGCCAACGACGGCGACGACAAGGATCTGGATCAAGGCGATGAAGCCAAGGAACATGCTGGCCATCTCGGGCAGGGTCCAGGTCACCAATGTTCCGTTCAGCACAAAGCTCCACAACACAGGCAGCAGCAACAGGTAGGCCACCGTGAGCGTCAGGCCCAACACGAGCTGGCTCGCCTCCCGTGGCCTCCGGCGGAACAGTTTGAGCGCCAGGACCACGACCAGCCAGGAGACAACCAGGGCGGCCACTGCGGTCACGGCACAGTAGAGGAGCAGCTCGTCAGCGCTGGCGACAGAGCTGAGGGAATAGGTACGCCCATCCAGCACCCAGTAGCGAAGGTTGAACAGGATCAGGTATAGGACTGCGCCGGCCAGCAACCAGGCGAGGTCGCGCCCCCGTTTCAGGAATATCACCACGGCCGGGATCAGCACCACCACCAGGGCCAGGATGGCCCGCGGCAGGCGTTCGGCCCGCAGCCTGGCCTCTTGTGCCGCCTCCAGCGCCCGTTGGTGTGCCGCCACCGTGTCCGCCCCCGGCTCCACGGCGGCCTGCCGGCCGATGGCGGCCTGGTACAGTTCCAGCAACTGGCTCTGTTGCGCTTCGGTGGCACCATCGATGGCCGCCTGTTGATCCGCCGTGAGGTCCAACATCTGGGTGAGCACCCGGCCCTGGCTGGAGGCGGGAATGTTGGCCCCCAACAGCGCGGCCAGGGTAGGGGCCACGTCGATCATGTTCACGTCCCCATACTGTCCTGGCTTGGCGCCAGCGCCCACCAGCACAAAGGGCTCGACCAGCACGATCGGGTCCTGCCCACCGTGACCTCCCTGGTCGATCTGGCCATGATCGCTGGCCACAAACAGGGTATCCTGGCCCAGGTCGAGCGTCGCCCCTATCTCGCGCAGGAGGTCATCGGCCCGCCTGGCTGCCGCGTCCCAGCGCGGATCCTGGGGTCCGCCCTCGTAGTGGCCCGCATAATCGACCTGATCGAGGTGCACAAACACCAGTTGGTAGTCGCCGTCCAGGAGCCAGGGCAGGGCCGCGTCCACCACCTCGCGATCGGCGGCCTGATCTTCGCCCGCGGTGTAAAAGCTGGCGCTGACAGACGCCTGTGGGATCAACCGCTCGAACCAGTTAAAGGCCGAGATGGCCACCTGGAGCCCCACTCGGTGGACGGCAGAAGCCAGATCATCCTGCGTCCAGGTTGGGATCTCGTCGTAGTCCAGGTTCAGCGCCGGTCCATCGCTCACGTCGGGCCAGGCTCCGGTGAACAGCACCGAGTAACTGGGCGCAGAGTAGGACGGAGGACGGCTGTGCATGGTCGCCCAGGCGCCCTGCCGGCGAAGCTCGTCCAGGTAGGGCATCACCGCGGGATCCAGGGAGGTATCCTCGCGGAGAGCGTCGATCAGGACAAAGACCACCCGCCGGGTCAGTGGCTCGTCCAGGGGTTGCCCGGGCGCCGGTGGCCGATCATGCAGCGGCGAGCGGAAGGCATAGAGGGAGTCCATGATCCCGGTTGCCCAGAAATAGGCCCCGCCCGCGAGCAGCAGGCAGGCTACGATACCCAACAGAATACCCAGGTAGCCCTTTTTCTCCTCAGCAGTTCTAGCTTCCGGATCCAAGCTTCCTCCCCAATTCGTAGGCTCTTTGCATCAGATCTTGACTGTCCCCAATCTTGTCCGCGTCCGAGGCGTAGCCGTACACCAGGCCGACGACCTCGGCTGGGATATAGTTGAAAACATCCTGGAAGGTACGGATGGCGTTGACGGCGCCCGAATCAAAGGGATCGTCGCCCCCGTAGGTCAGAACCACGCCGATGCGCTTGCCGGTCAGGGCGTGGTCCCCGACATAGTCGCTGCCACCTCCCAAGCTGTAGCAGCGATCCATGAACAACTTGAGCTGAGCCGAGACGGTGAACCAGTAGATGGGGCTGGCATAGACGAGGGCATCGGCCCTGCGGATCTTTGGATAGAGGAACTGCATGTCATCCTCGATGACACAGCCGATCTCTGCTCCCCCCTGGCAGAAATCGCAGGCGTCACAGGCCTGGATATTCAGCCCGTGCAGGTAAATGCTCTCCACCTCCGCGCCTACCGCCTCGGCGCCCGCCGCCACCTGACCGGCCAGCGTCGCGCTGTTGCCATGTTCTCTCGGGCTCCCTTTTACGATCAAAACCTTTTTCGGCTCCACTGTACTTCCTCCCACCTTCTAGCGGGCCGTCGGAGAGAGTTCGTAGTGACGGCTTTAGCCGTCCAGAAAGCGACCGAGTCCGCCCCTTGGTCGGCGCGCCACTACCGACGCAAACCGCGCTCTTCTCCGACGTGCAGCTAGGCTTATCGAATGACGCTCTTCCCTGCCTAGCCCAACTCTCGGTCCGCCGCCTCCAGGATGCGCTCTAGCTCCGCTTGCTGCGCATCCTCCAGCGGCGCCGGGTGATGGTTCTCCAGGATCCAACTCACCTTCTCACGGGCCACCTCAACCGGTTCCCGGTAGCCGCCCTCGGGCCGGGGCTGGGCCGAGAGGTCCGAGAACTGCCGGCGGCGCAGGTGGGCGCGGGTATGGCGCTGCCGCAAAAAGTGTCCCCGGGGGCCCACCGCCTTGATCACATCCAGCGCCATCTCCTCCGGGCTGGTGTCCAGGCCGGCGAGGGCGATGCGCACCCGGTGGTAGATGTCGGTGTCCAGGATCACGGCTTCTGGATAGAGAAGTGTACACCCCTCCAGCAGACCCAGGCCGCTGCCCGTCTCTGCCCCGCACAGGGCATTCAGCATCAGGCAAGAGACCGACTCCGAAGCCTGTTCCCAGCCCGGCACCTGGCCATCGGTGCCAAAGACGCCGGCCAGGGTGGGCACCCCCCACATGTGGGCCAGCTCGACCCCCACGGCGTAGGGCAGGTCCCCCTCCCAAGCAGTGCTCAGATAGGCGCCCGTTCGCGGATGCATCATGCCCGGCATCAACGAATGGTAGGTCGGGGCGCCGGGATGGGCCATCTGGATCAGGACCATGGCGGCCACGATCTCGGCATCGGCCAGAGCTATGGTCCCAGCGACGGTGGCCGGCGCCGTCGAACCGGTATTGGCCATGGACATGAATCCCACCGGCAATCCGGCCGCGGCAAACGCCAAGGCCGCCTCCATGCCGCCCTCATCCTGGGCCAGCGGGGCGATGGTACAGATCAGCGAGGAGAGCGGCGGGCGGCGCCGCAATGTAGCCTCGTCTCCGGCGATA
>JASFHU010000590.1:0-3971 GCA_050123055.1 Anaerolineae bacterium | reverse complement strand
GCGCCTGCCTGGCAGCGGCGGCGCCAACGACGTGGGCTCGCTCTGCTGGCGGACGATCATCATCATCCGCCACAGCCGGCGCAGCTTTGTGCCCAAGTGCGATTTCGTCACCACGCCGGGCTATCTGACAGGCCCGGGCGCGAGGGAAGAGGCCGGTCTGCCGCCGGGCACGGGTCCCCTCTACGTGGTGAGCACCCTGGCGCTGATGGGCTTTGACGACGAGACCAAACGGATGAAGCTGCTAAAGACCCAACCCGGTGTGAGCGTCGAGGACGTCATCGCCGAGACGGGCTTTGAGCTGATGATCTCCGAGAAGGTAGGGGTTAACGAAGCGCCGTCGGCCGACGAACTGCGCATCCTGCGAGAGGTAGATAAACAGGGGCTCTATATCTGACAGAAGAGTCAGTAAGGGAAACAAGACCCTCCGGCCCAATCTGCGAGCCGGAGGGTTTTGTATCTTTGCTATCCACCGCCCACGGGCGGAAAGATCCCTACCTCGTCACCGTCGGCCAGCTCGTGCGCCAGCTCCCGAAAGAGGGCATTGACAAAGACGATCTTGACTTCATTGTCTGGCAGGCCTATCGCCTGGATCAGGTCCCCGACGGTTGCCCCCTCGGGCAACTCGACAGGGAATGCCTCGCCGATCTCCAGTCCTGGCCGGTAGTGGCGCAAGGAGGCGAACAGTTTGGTGTGGACGGTGATCATGATGGCTGCGACCTCCCGCAGCCGGCAGCGGTTGGCAGCGGCTGCGGGAGGCTTGGGTTTCTAGCCAAAGACGGCGTCCAGTGTCTCGTCTGGCACGTCCCACTTGAGGTTGTGGGGTGGCAGTTCTTCGATCTTCATGAACTCGGGCATCCGGTCGTCTTGCTTGGTGATGCCTGCGGCCTCGTTAAAGGCCCGTTCCTTGGCCAGGATCTCCTTGCCGATGCGGCCCACGTCGTCCATGGTCCATTGGGTACCCAGCACACCGTTGCACTCTGCGACGACCCCCTCAAAGCCGCTGGCGATGTCGAGAATGGCAAAGGCGATGAACAGGCAGTGCCCCGTGCTGTCGATCCAGGCCGTGGCCTCCAGGAAGCCGCGGGCCAGGTCGGCCTTGTCCTTGTCGAACTGGTCCACCTTTCCGCTGACACCCAGAATCTCGGGAGCGATGGTGTAGCCCTGGGTGTGGTCAGCCCCCATGGTGCCGGTGGCATAGACCATGCCGATGCCCTTGACGGCGCGGGGCTCGTAGGCGGGCATGGACTGGCCCTTGACCACCGGAGCCCGGGTGACGCCGAGGACGGTGGCGGCGGTGGCCGTGCCGGCGCCCAGGATGCGGCCCAGGGGCGTGCCCTTGCCGATCTCGTGCATCAGCTCGATGGCCGCGTCGCCGTCGCCCCACTCGGCCAGACCACCCTCCATGGCGACGGCCAGGGTGGTGCCGGCCTCGATGGTGTCCAGGCCGTAGCCGTTGCAGAGCTTGATCAACTCGCCGGTTACGTCCAGGCTGTCGATGCCGCAGTTGGCACCCAGCGACCAGATCGACTCGTACTCCTGGCAGGAGACGTGCTCGGTGCCGTCGGGCTTGTGCCAGGTGTTGGAGCAGCGGATAATGCAGCCCGGGCTGCAGGCGTGGTTGTAGAGCTCCTTGCCCAAGCGCTCCTTATTGCCCTCAAAGAGTGCCTCGCCGGCGATCTTGGCCGCGCCCTCGAATCGGCCGTCGGAAAAGTTGCGTGTGGGCAGGCCGCCGGCCTCGTTCATGATATTGATCAGCACCGCCGTGCCGTAAGTGTTGAGGCCACCCTTCGGCTTGGTGATGTCGTGCTCCATGAGCGCGGAGGTCAGCGCCCTGCGGCCGTCCTCAAACACATCCCTGTCGGCGTACTCGATCCCTGGTGCACCCTTGCGGTTGATGACGATGAATTTGAGACCCTTGCTGCCCAGCACTGCGCCCAGGCCACCGCGCCCCGCGTAGCGAGCGGGTCGCAACTCCATGTCCTCAAAGACCAATCCCGAGTTGCCATAGAGGAACTCACCTGACACGCCGATGCCGGCGACGCTAACCTTTTTGCCAAAGCGCTCAAAGACCTCGGGGAAGACGTCGTAGAGGTCCCGGCCCAGGTACTCGTCGGCCGGCATGAACTCGACGTTGGGCGCGTCCTTCTCTTCGTCCCACGTCATGTGCGCCATCCAGAACTTGCCCTTCTCCTTGGGCTGGCCCTCAATGATCAGCGCCTTGACCCCGAAATCGGCCAGCGCTGGCGCCCAGCCCGAGCCGGCGTTCGCCTCCTTGATGCCACCTGTAAGCGGCGACTTTCCCCCGACGGAGACCCGGGCGCTGGTGGGCGCTGCCGAGCCGGTCACGTAGCCCAAGCCAAAGACCAGCTTGTTGTTCGGCCCTAGGGCGTGGCACAGCGGATCCACCTCGTCGTGGATGATGGTGGACGTCAGGCCACGGCCTCCGAGCTCCTTGTACGCCTCGGGGAGCTCCTCGTAGGTGACCGAAAGATCGGTCATGTTGATGCGCATCAGTTTGCCCATTTTACAACCTCCTTTGGTCTAAAATATGATAAACAAAGCTTTGCTCGCAGTGACATGAGCAGTGCCATCTGTAATGGCTACTCCTCGAGCTTGGTATAGGCGTGATGGATCCCACGATCGCTCCTGTCGCGGAATGTCTCGCCTATTTCATCGGTCTGGCTGGCACCGAAACGATATTGGAAGGGCCACATGCTCCGGCGATGAGAGATGCCCACGCGGTCGCCGTCCTTCAGGACGACCTCGCGGTCGGAGTCGAGGCCGGGCAGGGCGGCCAGGCTGCCATTGATGAAGGTGATGCCTTTTTCCTCAGGGGGCAGCTCCAAAAGATCTAATAGATCCTGCACGGTGCTGCCGACAGGGAGTTCCGGATGTAGTTCGGCGAAACTACCCTGGCTTTTTTCGCCGGCGTACTTGGCGATCGGTCCGTAGAGCCACACTTCAACGTTGATGGTTTCCATGGTTGTCACTCTCACAGCTTCAATCTCTGTGACACACCTCCTTTCGGGGAAAAAGAAAAAGGCTGCGCCCTCTCGCCGGTCACGGCATTCGGGGCCCACAGCCTCCTTTGCACAATGGCGGGCAAGGGGATTGCTCCCCTCACCGTATCGCTCACGTATCCCGGTGGGATAGCGTGAGTCGGAGGACAGCCCAGTCCAACCATTTGCATACGACGCCACTATTCTACCATAGAAGAGCTTCCGTGTCCAGTTCGACAAAGTTGCGCAACTCTGACACTCTGACACTCTGCCACGGGGGTGGGCCTGATTTTCTAGAAACAATACTCGAGTCCCCCCACCCCCTGGGGGTGGGGGGACTTGCCGGTGTGGTGAGCCGGCGCTAGTGGCAGGGCAGCAGCAGTGTGGTCGCCTGCTTACAGGGCACGACGGAACTGCGACACGGGCCGGTCTGGAACCCAAACGAAGGCGTTGCCACCTCCACGGAGGGGGCTTGGCTGCTAGGTCAGAGGCAGCTCGCGCCCCAAGCCCTGGGACCGGGCGCGCCGGTAGACCTCGGGCAGGATGGCCGCGTACTCGCCCCAGATGCCAAGGGCGATGTAGACGATGATCTCGCTGGCCGACTCGCGGCCCGGCCTGCGTCCGGCTACGACGTCGGGCCACTCAGCGTGAACGTCCTCGAGGCTGAACTGTTGCTGTTCGGCCAGGGTCTTGAGCTCGGGGATGCGGGGCCGGACGTAGTGCCAACTGTCTACGATCACCTTGTCTGCCCGGGTGATAACGTCGAAGGCCACCTCCTGACAAGAGCCCAAGCGGGCGACAAAGGCTCCCGGCCGCAGCCAGGATCGCTCCACCAGGGGTTGGTCGCCGGTGGTGACGGTCAAGACGATGTCGGCCCCCCGCACGGCCCGCTCTCGTTCTTCGAGTGGCACCGACTCGACGGGAAAGTCGAGCTCTGGCTGCAGCTCGGCGACGAATGCCTCGGCCGCCTGG
>JASFHU010000589.1:0-3972 GCA_050123055.1 Anaerolineae bacterium | reverse complement strand
AAGTTGCTGGAGGCACTCGGTGTATCCCAGAACAAGATCCAAGAGGTGCATGGCGGCGACCAGATCTTTGTGGGCGAGGTAAGGATCGAGGTGCGCCAGGCAAGGCATCCCAGGATCCCTGGATTCTCACCCGGGCCGCTGCAGCCGGATATCAGATCGCCCCTGCGAGCCAGCAGCTACCGGATGGATCATTGCTACAGCTTTTTGATCTCGGCGAATGGAACCCGGCTACTGACGGATCCTGGAACGCGACCAGACGATGCGGTGGCCGCCGACGTACTGTTTGTCCAGCCAGGGAACGAAGAGGGATATTACAAGTCGCTGCTTCACTTGGTCAAGCCCAGGGTCACGATTCCGGTTCACTGGGACGATTTCTTCCGTCCCCTAACTGAGCCACTCCGCCCCTACTGGAAGCCGCCGGCGCTGGCCTTCCCTCCGCTGCAGCGCATCGATCTCGAGGAGTTCAAGAAGACAGTTCTGATGACTGCCCCGAGCGGTCGCGTTCTCGAACCGGAGATCCACCGGAGCTACGATCTCGGTACTTTGATATGAGTTCAACCCCAGCGAGGTGATTAGCAGGCGGGAGGCAGCATGACACTACTGACCGGAGACGAAATCATCGAGATTGCCATGCGACTCGAAGAGCGCGGCGAGGCATTCTACAACGCCGCGGCGGAAAAGGCGACCAAGGCTGACGTCAAAGAGTTGTTTGAGGAACTGGCCGTGCAGGAGCAGTACCACCGCCGCGCGTTCCAACAAATGGGCCGTGGCGTTGTAGAGCTGGCCCTGTCGCCCGAGCAATGGGACCAGTTCCAGGCCTACACGGGGGCGCTTCTGAAGCAGAGCCTCTTTGACAGGCCAGACGGCGCTTTGAGCCAAGCAGTTGGGGCTACGGACGAGCAGAACGCCTTGCTGGCGGCCCTGGGCTTTGAAAAGGAAACCCTTCTCTTCTTCCACGAGTTGCGAGACGTGGTCAAGGGCCCCGCACGGCAGACGATGGATCGCATCATCGAGGAGGAAAGGCGACATATTCAACGCTTGTCAGGCATGCTTGCAGCGAGCTGACGCCATACGCACGTTCGAAGGCAGAGTAGGACGGTCCCTATGAATGATCGCTTTGAACCCAAGGTTGTTGGTTTCCTGTGCAACTGGTGCAGTTACGCCGGTGCCGACATGACCGGCACCAGCCGTATCACTTATCCGGCCAACATCCGCATCATCCGTGTACCCTGCTCGGGCCGGGTAGATCCCCTGTACGTGCTCAAGGCATTCCAGGAGGGTGCCGATGGCGTACTGGTAGCCGGCTGTCACCCCGGAGACTGCCACTATGGCGACGGGAACTATCACGCTCGGAGGCGCTACGCGCTGATGCACAGCCTCCTTGATTTCGTGGGTATTGAGGCCGGACGGCTGAGGATCGACTGGGTCTCGGCGGCCGAGGGCAACCGCTTTGCCCAGGTTGTATCCGAGCTGACTGACCAAGTCCGCCAGCTTGGTCCGTGGACTGGGCTGCAGGGTGCTGGCCTGCAGGCTACCGGGGGGCAGGACGCTAGCCTGCAAGATAGGCAGTGACCCCGGCCGGCACCGAAGGTGAGGAAGGAAGAGTATGGGTCAAGAGATTGAGAATGGCATTCGAGTTCGGGCCCGGGAGTTATTGAGCCTGGGCGAAGTTGGCTGTGTCGTCGGCCACGAGAAAAGCTCCAAAGGGCGCCTCCGGCCTGCTTTTGTCTACGACGAGGCTGACGCTGACCGGCTGGTATGGAACGAGAGCTGCCATCACAATCTGGTCGTCTACCTGCGCGACCTGACCATGACGACCCGGCGCCAGGATACCCCTGGTCGAGTTGCCGTCGTCGCCAGGCCGTGCGACGTCCGGGCGCTGAACGTGCTGATCCACGAGGAGCAGTACACCCGGGACCAGGTCTTTGTCATCGGCGTGGCCTGTCCGGGTATGCTGGACGGCACGGGTGACGTGCAGGAACACTGCCAGCGCTGCAAGGAACGGGTACCTATCTTCTACGATGCGCTGGTCGGCGAGCCACCCAAACTTGAGGTCAAGGAGGATGGATGGTCCGACGTTCGCGAGTTGGAGGCGCTGAGCCCAACTGAGCGACTGGTCTTTTGGAGCCGAGAATTCGACCGCTGCATCCGCTGTTACGCCTGCCGGCAGGCCTGTCCAGGCTGCTACTGCTTCGAGTGTTTGGCTGAGCAGGTAGATCCGGCATGGGTCAGCATCGCCCACCAGATACCCGAAAAGGCTTTCTTTCACATCATGCGGGCCTATCACCTGGCCGGACGCTGCGTTGAGTGCCACGCCTGCGATCAAGCCTGTCCCATGCACATCCCACTGAGCTTGCTCAATCGCAAGATCGCCAAGGAGGTCGCCACGTTGTTCAACTATGTCGCCGGTGGCGATCCCGCGATCCCACCACCGCTGGCGACGTTCGAGAAGGATGAGGCACTGCCGCTTCAGAGGAAGGGAGAGCCTGCATGAAGATCACAACCAGGGGAGCGGTGGCAGTCTGGCTCGACGGCTTGGCTGAGGATTATACGGTCGTCGCGCCACGGCTGGTAGGTGATGAGCTGCTCTACGGGCTCGTACTCTCCAGCGACGAGATTGTCTTTGACTTCCAGCGGACAGCTCTGTCGCCCAAGAGCTACTTTCTGCCCGATACAGAAGTGATCTTGGAAATGCAAAAGCGGGATAAGGAGGTCACACTGACCGAGCCTGCATTGGAGAGGGATCAGGTGATCTTTGGCCTCCGCCCTTGCGATGCCCAGGGACTGCGCGCCTTGGACGCCCTGCTCCTAGATCGTCCCCCCCCCGACACCTACTATGCCGAACGCCGCGAGCGAACTACACTGGTCGGGCAGGCCTGTCCGCAGCTCTGGAGCGACTGCTTTTGCACAAGCCTCGGTAGCGCCCCTGATGACACGTCGGGTGTGGACCTCATGCTTTACCAAGAGAGTGACGATTATCTGCTGGAGGTGGTGACCGACAAAGGGGCAACATTGCTGGCAGGACTGGAGATCGAGGAAACAGACCGTCCGGCCCCACCCGCAGACACAACAGGCGCACAGGTGCCAGTCCTGCCGCCAGAGGAGTGGGGTGTGCTCTTTGACGACCTCTACTGGCAGCGTCTGGCCGAGCGATGTCTGAGCTGCCACGCCTGCACCTACGTATGTCCTACCTGTCGCTGCTTCGACGTTCGTGACGATGCAGTGGCCGCCGGTCCAGGCTATGCCCACATCCAGCGACTTCGAGCCTGGGACAGTTGCATGGCCGCCGCCTACCGTCGCATTGCAGGGGGGCACAATCCCCGTCCCACCAAGGCCCAGCGCCTGCGCAACCGCTACTTTTGCAAATTCTGCTACTCATCCCTCGACTTTGGGGCTACTGCCTGCGTTGGCTGTGGGCGCTGCATCGCCATCTGTCCGGTGGGTGTGGACATCGCCGAGATGCTGGCCGATGTGACAGATTTGAAGGACGGCGATTGAGACCGGAGACCTGCTGTGGCCACATTGGAAGCTCAACCATGCCAAGGGAAGGAAGACGCCCATGACTGACCGAGAGAATCCTATGCGTCCCGTGCTCGGCACCCTGGTAGATGTCCGGGAACTGGCAGACGAGATCAAGCTATTTCGCATTGGGCTGAACGGCGAGGATTTCGACTACCATCCGGGGCAGTTCGCGTTTGTCTCGGCCTTTGGCGTGGGCGAGGCGCCCTTTGGCCTGGCCTCGACCACAACAAGGAGCTCAGACCTGGAATTCGCCATCAACCGGGTAGGCACGGTCACAGCCGCCCTACACACCCTTGAGCCAGGAGCAGTGGTCGGCGTCCGGGGACCGCTAGGCAATAGCTTCCCGCTGGATGGACTGAAGGGCAGGGACCTCGTCGTACTGGGTGGGGGAATCGGCGGCGCGCCACTGCGTCCGGTCATCCACACCATCCTGGACAACCGCAGCCAGTT
>JASFHU010000588.1:0-3978 GCA_050123055.1 Anaerolineae bacterium | reverse complement strand
TGTCGTAGAAACTCTGGACGTGATCGTGCATGATCTGCGCTGCCCGGTCGACATCCCGGCCCTTGATGGCTTCCACCAGTTCGAGGTGCTCCTTCACGGAGGCAGGTAGGACGTCCAAGCGGGGCAAGGCCAGGTACCACAGCCGCTGCGACAAACCAAAGAACCGTTCCAGGGATTCGGCCAGATATCTATTCTGAGCTGCCTGGGCGATGGCTTGGTGGAACCTGCGGTCCAGGTCAAAAAGCCCCTGGCTATCCTCGGCCAGGATGGCGCCCTGCTCCTCCCGTAGGGTCTCCAGGGTTTCCAAATCTTCAGCCGTCGCCAATTCTGCAGCCAGCCGCGCGCTGAGTGACTCCAGCGTGAGCCGCACCTGACTCAGTTGGTCCAGGTCGGCGAGATGAATGTGGGCCACGTAGGTGCCATGTTCCTGGCGAGGGCTGATCACCACCAGGTTGTCGTGGGCCAAAAGCTTGAGCGCCTCTTGTACCGGTGCCAGATCCATCTCCAGGTCTGAGGCCAAGCGCTTCTCGTTGATGGGCGATCCCGGCGCCAGTTCAAGGTTGGTGATCCGCTCCCGGATCAACTGGTATGCTTGTTGAGTAGCAAGTTGTTGCGATTCCATAGAACCTCTCATGGTTTCTTATACCGCTGGCTCGAAGGAGCAGGGGCCAATTCCTGCCGGTTGCCGGCCACCCTTCGCTCACCTCCAATGCTGCGCCATGCGCCCTATCTCTCGCGCCACCTCTTCTGCCAGCGGCTCAGGTCTGTGCTCCATCGCCTTCTGGGTCTGCTCGCGCAGCCGCTCTTGGAAGTCCTTGGCTCCCTGGCTGAGCCACTGGGCATGAATGGTACGATCGAACAGGTTAGAATACCACACGTTGCGAAAGTGCTCCAGGGTGTGGGGCTCCTGCAAATAGTGCCCACCCGGTCCCACCTTGTCGATCAGGTCGATGGCCAGTGTCTCATCGCTGACCGGAACGCCGCCCATGTACTGGTTGACCATGTGCAGTACTTCGTGGACCAGCACCATGTAGGCCGGCGAGGCGACCGAGCCGTGGTCGAGCCAGCCCGAATCATGGACCAGGTTGGCACCGCTGAGGGCCGAGCTAAAGCAGGAGAAGGCAGCCTCAGCGGCGGCCTGGGCATCGGGGAACTTGCTGTCGGAGCAGCCAGCCGTGCCGAAAAAGGGCAGGCGGTAGTGCTGGGCCATCTGGGCCATTGCCGCAACCATGAGGTTCATCTCCGCTGCGCCGTAGGAAAAGATGGTCGTCTTCATATCCATTACGGTGGCAAATGCACCATAGACAAAGGGCGCGCCCGGCCGGACCAGTTGGGCGAGCACCAGCCCGCTCAGCGACTCGGCGCTACCCTGGACAATCTCGCCGGCAAAGGTAGCCGGCGCTGTACTGCCACCCTGCGGCGCCGGGAAATTGATGAGCGGGATGCCCTTTTCGGCGCAGTAGAGGATCTTTTCCACCGCCGGGTCGTAATAGAGTAGTGGCGAGATCGGCTCCGAGTAGTGGACGATGGTCGGCGCCTGCTGAAAGTTCTCCTCACCGCCGGTGATGAGCAGGGCCATGTCATAGATGTCGCGGACACTGTTGACGTCTTTGCAGCAAAAGACGAGCGGCTTTTCGGTATAGGTTAAGACCTGCCTGGCGATGACGCGGTCGGCGATGTCGGCCGGGACGTCGGAGGCCATGCCAATGGTCATCACCCAGGTGTAATTGGGCAGCGCGTCGGCCACGGTGGAGGTAATGCGGCAGTGCTCGCTGGTGAAGCGGCTGCGCTCGCCGGTGACGGGATCCAAGTAGTCGATACAGTCCACGCTGGGGCCAAACCAGACCTTGTCGCCTTCAAGGAACACACTGCGCTTGCCGTTGCGCTTGCCCAACACCACGCGGGAGGGCGCCTGCTGGATTGCATCCTGGACCATCCGGGCGGGGATGTGTACCCGATCGCCCACCACCCGGGCGCCTGCCCCGTGCAGAATCTCCAGCGCCTGTGGATGGGTGATCTGCACCCCGGTTCGCTCCAGTACCTCCAGAGTTGCCAGGTGGATCTGCTCTATCTGCTCCTGACTGAGCACGGCCAGTCTGGGCTTGAACCGCAATTTGGGGTAGACCATAGTTCACTCCTTGACGGTCAATCTATCGTCTGCAAGATCTCGCGCACCTGACCGTAAAAGTCGCAAACGTGCTGGCGCATGATCTCCTCGGCGCGGTCGCTGTCCCCGTCTGCGATGGCCTCTACCAGTTCCAGGTGTTTTTCGATGGCGGAGGGCAGGGTCTCGAGGCGCGGCAGGGCCAGGTACCACAGCCGCTGCGACAGGCCAAAGAGCCGCTCCAGGGAATCGGCCAGGTACTTGTTGTGGGCCGCCCGGGCGACCGCTTGGTGGAACTTGTGATCCACGGCGATGAGCCGCTTGCTATCCCCGGTTGGAGTGCTGGCCTGCTCTTGACGCAGTGCCGCCAGCACAACCAGGTCGTCAGGGGTGGCTCGCTCGGCAGCCAGCCGCGCACTGAGCCCTTCCAATGTCAGGCGCATCTCGCTGAGCTGCTCCAGGTCGGGGATATTGATGTCGGCCACGTACATGCCGTGCCGCGGTGTGATCACAACGAGATTCTCATAGGCCAGCAGCTTGAGCGCCTCGCGCACCGGCACAATTCCCATCCCCAGCTCGGCGGCCATCTGTTGCTCGTTGATGGAAGTCCCAGGGGCCAGTTCCAGCGTCGTGATCCGCTCCCGAATCTGCTCGCAGGCGCGTTTTGTGTCAATTCGCTCCAGTTCCATTCGTTCCCTATCGCCTCCTGTATCTTGTCAATAGATCAGGGGAAATTGGGTGCGTTCGGGCGGTATTCCCTTCCGGCATACCCCCGCCCCCCGTTCCTTGAAAAGATGTCGCCTCCGTTACCCTGTCAAGCGCGGGTTGCCGATGGCCTTAGCCCGGATACGGTAGGTATCCAGCCCATCGGTCATCTCTTCGATGGTCACCTGTGGGTTATCGGCCCCGGCGCGAATGGCCGCGCCCAGGGCGCGCTCGCGACTCAGTCTACGTGCGTGGGCCAGCGCATCGACGAGCTCCTCATACTCGAGCCGCTCTTCGCCAGCCGCCGATTCCGCGGCCGGAACCGCCACATAGTAACCAAAAACCTCCAGCCCGTCTCTGGACAATTTGGGGTAGATCAGAAGTTCTTCTTCGACCATCACGCTTCCAGCGATGGCGCCCACGGCATTGGCCACCTGGTAGTGATCGGGCAGGATCAGCTCGGTGTAGAGCGCCTCGGCCACTGCCGGCAAAAAGATGCCAGCCGGCGCGCCGATGCCGATGATCGGCTCGCGCAGACGGATGGTGGTCTCCAGGCGGGGGTGCACCCTGTACAGGCTGTTGTAAAAGAACCAGCGCCCTATGTCGTCGTCGGCCCCGTCCAGGGATCGCTGCCGGTCGGAAAGCTGGAGGGGCCGCTCGCTGAGAAAGGTAACGACAGCATGGACGATCATCTCACTCATCTGGGTCCAGACCGCTTGCCGCAGTTCGTCGGGGTCTTTGAACTGGAGTTGGCAGAACACCTCCCAGGCGCGGGCAGACGCCTGCCTGTCCCAGATCTCGTACCGCCCCTCGATGTGCATCAGATCGGTGGCGGTCAGGCCGGCCTTGCCGATCACCTCGTTGCGCATCAGCTCCTGGATGCCGATCTGGCCCACGTGCAACACCTGGAGGTGCTTCACTATCTCGGGCACCGGACGCGGTCCCTCCCGCAAATAGTCCACCAATTCTTTTGACCGGGCCGACTTCAACAGGCTCTCGTGGGGTTCGCGCAATAGGAACCAATATTCCAGCCAATCGGGCGTGGCCTGCGACCAGGTCCTCATTGACAACGCCTTTAGTTCCTTCCCCACCCTGGGATGCCTCCAGGCCAGATAGGCCAGCGGGGTCACCCGTTCAGGGCCGACGTGGAGCTCCTTTTCGCGGCCCAG
>JASFHU010000587.1:0-3986 GCA_050123055.1 Anaerolineae bacterium | reverse complement strand
CTGGTGATCGATGCGGAGATCGTGGGCATGGCGAAGCGCCTGGTTGCGGGTGTCAACGACGCGGCAGATCCGCTGGCGCTGGATGTCATGCGGGAGGTTGGGCACGCAGGGAACTTTCTCAAGAGCAAGCACACCCGACGGAACTTTCGCAGGGAGGACTATATCCCGACGGAGGTCATTGACCGTGACTTTCGGCAGACCTGGTTCGACAAAGGTGCTCTGGATATCAATACACGGGCACACCGCCGGGTCCGGGAGCTGATTTCGGCCTGGGAGCCGCTGCCGTTGGCCAACGAAGTGGTCGCTGAGCTGGAGGGCATCGCGAAGCGCCATGCCAAGGCTGCCGGTGCGGACCAGCTACCGGAGCGAACGATCAAATAGTCCGCGGCACTGACGACGAAGGAGAAAACCATATGTCTGAAGAATTGTTCAAGCAGATGGCCCAAGCGGTGATCGACGGAGACGACGATGAAGCGGCGAGCCTGGCTCAACAGGCTCTGGATCAGGGAGTGGCTCCACTGGAAGCCATCAACAAGGGCTTTACCCCGGGCATGGATGTGGTGGGGGAACTGTATTCCACCGGGGAGTACTTTTTACCTGACCTGATCCTGGGTGGTGAAGCAATGAAGACCGCACTGGCTGTCCTGGAGCCGGCCCTGAATGCGTCGGGCCAGTCGCGGGAGGTGTTGGGCGTCGTCGTACTGGGCACGGTCAAGGGTGATATCCACGAGATCGGTAAGTCACTGGTTGGCTCGATGCTGGCGGCCAACGGTTTTGAGGTGTATGACGTGGGCATCGACATTGAGGCCAGCGCGTTTGTGGCCAAGGCGCAGGAGGTCAAGGCTGACATTGTTGCCCTATCGGCCCTCTTGACGACGACCATGCTCCACCAGAGGGACGTCATTGAGCATCTGGCCGAGGCGGGGCTACGCGAGCAGGTGAAGGTCATGGTGGGAGGCTCGCCTGTTACCCAGGGATGGGCCGACCAGATCGGCGCTGACGGTTTTGCCGAGGATGCGGCTACTGCTGTGGTGGTGGCCAAAAAGATGATGGGCGTGGCCCAGTAGCATAGCGTGACCAGGCACGGGCGTGTCTGGTCACGCATGGTGGTGTACAATGGGGAGCAAGGGACCTCGCAGAGCAAAGGACCTCTGGGTCCGGCTTGATTGAGGTTTTTTTGCTCCTTTTTCTATCCTTATGGTGTAGGAGATGAACGATGGGATACCGATACGCGGTGCTGGGCGCAGGCCGGCAGGGGACAGCCTGTGCCTATGACATGGTCCGATTCGGTGAGGCAGACGAGGTCGTCCTGGCCGATGTGTCGCTCGAGATTGCTGAGGCGGCGGCGACGAGGGTCAATGATCTATTGGACACGAGCAAGGCCCGAGCCAGGGCACTCGATGTAACGGAGTACGATGCAGTGGTTGAGGCTCTTACGGGAATGGATGCCTTTTTGAGCGCCGTGCCCTACTACTATAATCTGGCAATCACGCGGGCTGCCGTGCAGGCTGGGGCCAGTATGTGCGACCTGGGTGGCAACACCGATCTGGTGCGCGAGCAGTTGCAGTTGGATCCCCAGGCGAGAGAGGCCGGTATCAGCATTGTGCCCGACTGCGGCCAGGTTCCGGGCATGGGCAGCACGCTGATGGTCTATGCTATGAGCTTTTTGGATGAGCCGGAAGAGGTTTTCATGTGGGATGGTGGCTTGCCGCAGAACCCGCGCCCACCGTTTGGATATCTGCTCACCTTCAACATCGCAGGTCTGACAAACGAGTACGCGGAAGCGCCGGTTTTCCTGCGCGATGGAAAAGCGACGCTCGTGCCTACCATGGATGAGTTGGAGGAGGTCGAGTTCCCATCCCCGATTGGCCTGTTGGAAGCCTTTACGACGGGTGGTGGGGTCTCGACGCTGCCATGGACCTTTGAGGGCAAGCTAAGGACCCTGCAGAACAAAACGGTCCGCTACCCGGGCCACTTTGCCCAGTTGCGGGCCTTTTATGATCTGGGCCTTTGGGGTATGGACGCCGTAGGGGTTGCGGAACAGGAAGTGGTACCCCGTGACTTGTTCCATGCGCTTTTCGAGCCCCTTGTGACCTACCCGGAAGACAAGGATGTGGTGGTGATACGGGTCCGGGCTGTGGGGCAGAAGGATGGGGAGAGCGCGGAGGTTGTCCTCGATCTGATGGACTTTTACGACGAGGAGACGGGTTTTACAGCCATGGAGCGTACGACTGGCTGGGACGCGGCGATTGTGGCGGGGATGATGGCACGAGGGCAGACACCCCGAGGGGCGACTCCGGTGGAACTTTCGGTTCCAGCCGATCTGTTTGTCCAGGAATTAGGCAAGCGGGGTATTGGATTGAAGACGAAGGTCAGGTCGCTGACTTGACGTAGAGATGCCGAGAAACAAAGCCCGTTCCTGGCCGGACGGACCAGAGGCGGGTTTCTGTCTGGATGGGGAACTGTGGTATAATTCCGATACGTGGAGAGCGAGCTGGCTGTTTTGGATGTCGCCGGCAGGAGCAAGGTCCATCGGCGGCGGGAAGGGGTGTAGCCTGCCAGCGCTTTTGGATAAGGTCCACCAGAGTATCGAGGAGTTCCGGCTGCTATCGGGCGGCGAGACGGTCATCGTCGGCGTGTCGGGTGGCCCTGACTCCCTCTGTCTTCTGCACATCCTCTGTCGACTCGATCGGGAGTACGGGCTGACCCTCCACGTGGCCCATCTGCACCATGGGCTGCGTGGTGCGGACGCCGAGGCGGATGCCGGCTTTGTCCAGGCGCTGGCAGCAGACTGGGGTCTGGCTTGCATGGTGGAGCGGGTCGATGTGCCCGCCCTGGCTCGCGAGCACAGCTTGTCCATTGAGGAGGCTGCTCGTCGCGCCCGGTACACTTTTCTGTCTCGAGTGGCAGAGAGCGCTGGCTCGGAGCTGATTGCGGTTGGTCACAATGCCGACGACCAGGCTGAGACGGTGTTGATGCATTGGCTTCGGGGCTCTGGCCTGGCCGGCTTGCGGGGCATGCTGCCCTCTACGCCGCTGGGCGACTATGTTCTGCTTGGGAGTCCTGATCCTGGCGGGCCAGCCCCCAGCCCATCTCTGATACGCCCCCTGCTGGAGGTCAGTCGTGCCGAGATCGAGGCCTACAACGATTTCCACTCACTGACGCCACGTTTTGACCAGTCGAACCTGGATACAACCTACTTTCGTAACTGGTTGCGCCAGCGGGTATTTCCTTTGCTTACACAGCACAATCCGAAGGTAGGGGAGGTGATTCGGCGCTCGGCACGAGTGATCGCCGACGACTATGCTCTGCTGCGCTCGGTTTTGGAGGGGACTTGGCCTGCGGTTGTGGTGGAGGAGTCGACAGAGAGAATCGTGCTTGATCTGGAAGCATGGCGGCGCTTACCCACCAGCCTGAAGCGCTCGACGTTGAGAGAGGCAATTCAGCGCCTACGTTGCTCCCTGCGGAACATCAGCTTTGTTCACGTGGAGAATGCCCTCAGGGTGGCTCGTGATGGCACAACGGGCCAGCAGGCAACACTTCCTGGGGGACTGGCGCTTACGGTGGGGTATGACCGGCTGACGATCACTGATGTGGGCGGACCCGAGCCAAGGCCCGAGTGGCCACTGCTTTTGTCACCGGATCTGTCTCTGAACGTCACGGTTCCTGGTACGACTCTGCTGCCTGAGTCGGGTTGGGTACTCGTAGCCGAGGTGGTGGCGAAAGACGATCTCGCGGCTGGCTGGGAGTCCAACTCGGATCCATGGCGCGCCTTCCTGGATAGGCAAGTGCTGGGAAGCTCGCCTGCCCTACGAGCTCGCCAGCCTGGAGATCGTTTCCAGCCCCTGGGCATGGGTGGTCGTTCGGTGGGTTTGGCCGATTTTCTGACCAATCAAAAGGTGCCCCGCCATCTGCGCAATCTCCTGCCACTGCTGGTTGGTAGAAGCGGCATCGCCTGGGTCTGTGGCCAGCGAGTGGACGAAAGG
>JASFHU010000586.1:0-3988 GCA_050123055.1 Anaerolineae bacterium | reverse complement strand
CTATCGTGCTCCAGCAATCCCTGACTTGGCTGCAAGACCTGACGGATCCTTGCGGTCTGAGGCTCAACTCAGCGCTTGGTGGGCACCCGAGTCGCCCCGTCACTGACAGAAACCTGTCAGGTCTGGTCATGCCGAGCGCAAGTCAACGGTTTTCGCCCGGAAAAAGGCCTTCACCGCCGGCCAGAAAATATCCGGCCGCTCCAAATAGGTCAGATGCCCCGACTCTGGGACCATGACCTGCCGCGCATTGGGCAGGATGTCCAGCAGCTTCCGCTGCTGCCATGGCGGCAGGGCGCGGTCCTGCTCCCCGGTAAAGATCAGCGTCGGCGTCATGACATTGTGGTAAGCGTCTGGATCATCATCGATGTTCTCAAAGAACGGATCCTGCGCCTCTGTCAGCCGGATCAGGCAATGCTTCTTGTCCTTGTACCGGTCGTAGAACTTGAGCCGGGTTCGCTCGCTGCTCTCGCCATAGACCATCTGCGCAAAGCTTTCGCCAAAGATCTTTTCGTACATATAGTGCGTATAGATCTCGAACGCCGGCTTCGGCAGCCGGTAGAACATCAGCGACAGGTCCTGGTACATCTGGAACAGCGTCTCCCGCGTCAGGATGATCCCGGACAGCGTCAGCGTGTGAAGCCGATCCTGATATAGCCGGCCCAAATCAGCCGCAATGAAACCTCCGTACGAGACGCCGATGGCATGGATCCGGTCGATGCCCAGCTCGTCCATGATCCGGACCAGATAGTCGCAGAACTTTGGAATGTAGTACGGCTCATCCTCCTGCGACGATTGACCCTGCCCGAAATAGTCGTAGAGCAGCACATCGTATTCGGGATAGACGCTGGGCACGTTGCGGTACCACGACCGCGTCAGCATCGCCAGGCCGTTGAGCAGAACGACGACCTCTTTTTCCCCCTTTCCGAAATACTCCCAGTAGATCCGCCTGGTTCCGTTCTCCACGCTGACGGTACCTGTCCTGTCAGGCTCGACTCGCCGTGTCCCTACCATGCTTCAGCTCGTTACTCAGACCTAGAATCGAAAAGCTGTTCGGTTTCCTTTTGACCTAGTTTGAGGTACTCTTTCTGAGCTGTCACATCCTTGAGTGACACGGTCATGCTTTCCAAGTCCTTGGGCCTCAGGATGTGCAACGGCTTGTGGTAGTAGGTCTTGCTGCCCACCTCTAAGGTCGGTCTATCCAACGTCTCAAGAAGTTGGTTGACAAAGAGGGCTTGAGAAAGAATGGCCGTATTAGGCAGACTCCACTGGATGTCACTGACGAGAAGATTCATGTCGATGCTGTTCGATAGCATGACGAAGGACAGCTTGTTGTAGTTCTTTTCCAGTGCAGAGTGGTAGTCATAGTCCGTGAAATCGATGGCGATGATCTCATCAACCTGCGGATCTTCGAACAGGGCCCTTAGCGGTGTGTTGTCTATGTAGCCACCTTCAAGGTAGAAGTGGCCATCCACCTTTCTGGCCTTGAAGTATGGTATCGTCGTGATGCCCGCGATGAAGACATCCATGAATCGATCCAGGGAGGCATCGTTTACCTCCTCCAAGATGTCATTCACGCTGAACAGAGCGCTTCTTCTCTCGGTCAGATTGGTGGTCATGATGTCCCACCTGACATCGCCGAGATGGCTGGCCAGCAGCGTTCTCCGTCTGGCATCATCCAGCAGCAATGACTTCCTGCACCTGCTCTTGCTCACTGTGAAAAGGTGAGAACCGTTGGGCATAAATGCAGGCTGTAGTCCGGCGAAATTGGCAAAAACGTCAAAGATATCTCTGAAGCTCAGACGCTGGGTCTGGGTCAATACCGGGGGCAGAGCTTCCTGGTCCGGGTCCCACAGTAGGTAGTCCAGCACGATATTGTTTCCCGAACTGGTGGAGGTGATATGGACGACGGGAACATCGTTCCGCTTCAACCATACCAAAACGCCAGACGTGTAGAAGCTTCTGTATCCACCCCCGGATGCGACCAGACCATATCTCTTCATGCTATCCTCACAGGTGTTCAGTGGTCTGCGGGCAGTAGCAGGCTGACCACTGTTCACAGTTCACGAGCCGCTACCTACTTCCCACTCTGGATATACTCGTGCAATACCGCGTTAAACTCCTCTGGCTTCTCGATAAAGGGCACGTGCGCCGTGTCCTCGATCACCACCTCCCGGTATGAGCCTCCTGCCGCGGCGTACTTTTCCAGGGCAGCGCGGATCTGGCCCAGCATCGGCTGCGGCGGATAGACCTCAGACCCGGGCCAATTGGGGATGAGCCCCGCCGCACCCAGTGTGCCAGGACAGGCCGCCGCACTGTCGCACACCGCCAGGTCGTGGCTGCCACGCACCCACAGAAGGTCGAGCTTGGGTTCCGCCTTGTACAGGCGGTTGATGTCGCCCAGGTGCTTGGGTGCAAGGGCATTGACCGAGCCCCATACGCCTGGCGCCACATAGGGCCAGTTGGGCGACGGGACAGAATCTCCGGGATAGTCTTGTTCTCCCAGATGGACCGTCAACATGGCAGAGAGCAGGTCTTCTTCCCGCTCAGGGACAAAGGGTGGCTTGAAAACCAGGGCCCGCAGGGCTGCTCGGGGCGAGAACGGACTTTCCAGGCTGCGGTCCCCCTCGGCTATGCGTTTGATGACCTCCGGGTTGCCCAATCCCCCACCAGAACCGGCAAAGTCATCGTAGCAGGGCGTGCCGTTCACATCCTTGGTACCGGCAAAGCCAAAAGGCGAGCCCGGACTGACCAGGGTACTGCTCAGCAGTCGCTCTGGGCAGTCGGTCATCAGTCGCCAGATCACCAGGCCGCCCAGCGAAACCCCGACCAGGTGCGCCTGGGCGATCCCCAGGTGGTCCAGCAGGGCCACGGCGTCATCGACCCAATCGCCGGTGCCCCTCGTGGCATCGACCTTCTTCTCCAGGTCGGCATCGCCAAAGCCCCGCAGGTCGGGTGCGATGCCGCGATAGCCAGGCGGCAGAGCCAGCATGGTCTCTTCCCACCAGGTTGCCGAAATCAGGTTGCCATGCAAAAAGAGCACCGGCACGCCATCCTTCGGCCCGGAAAAGAGCACCCGCGTCGTGATTCGCTCGGTTGTGACCATCTTGGGCGTAATGCCAGCCAGCGTTGGAACGCTCATCCGAACCTCCCCCTCTCCTGTCCTGTTATTGCGTTGCTCCATGGCGTGTGCCGCCACTCAGGCTGGCCTTGACACCAGCACCTCTCCCGATCTCGGCTCGTGCTGGACAACAGTCCAGCACATCCGGTAGCAATGCGCAGGCTGTGGTCCACCTGGAGCCGGGGATGAATCTCGCCCTGTCATTGGTAAGCCCCCAAGGCCAGACAGCCCCCCTCGGTGTAACCCCTCTGTCATGGCATCCGCAGCGCCGCCCCGGCATAGTTGTAGCCCACGCCAGAGCCCACCAGCACCACCAGGTCGTCTGACTTGACCTTGCCCTTCTCGATGGCGTCGTCCAGGCACATCGGGATGCAGGCCGAACCCATGTAGCCCCACTCCTCCATGATCCAGTGGGTCCTGCTCAGGGGCAGGCCCAAGTCCTCCATTACCAGTTTGATCGACGGCAGCCGTACCTGCGTAAAGATCGCCAGGTCGATCTCCTGGATGTCGAACCCTCCCCGCTCGGCCAGGGCGCGCACGATCTTGGGCCAGTTGACGTGATTCACGTCGGGCGGGTAGCGCTGGAGCAACCGCACTTTGGTCCGCCCCGCCTCCACCGCTTCGACGCTGGCCGGTTCAGCCGTGCCGCCGGAGGCAATGACCCAATAGTCGGCATAGGAGCCGTCGGCCAGGTAGGCCGAGGTGATGAAGCCCGGCTTCGAGTCCGCGGCAAGCACTGCCGCCCCGGCCCCGTCGCCGTAGAAAAACGAGACCACGTCGCTGGGCTCGGCCAGCTTGCTCATCATGTAGACGCCAACCACCAGTACGTGGTACATCCATGGGTTTGTGTTCAACAGCCCTGCGGCCGTG
>JASFHU010000585.1:0-3998 GCA_050123055.1 Anaerolineae bacterium | reverse complement strand
GCCCCGAAGGGATCTGCGAAAGAGTCCCCGTGGGGATCGCAGATCCCGAGTCCCCGTGGGGATCGCAGATCCCGAGTCCCCGTGGGGATCGCAGATCCCGAGTCCCCGTGGGGATTCGTGGTCAGATCTCTTGCCTCGCCACCCCAGCGATGCCATAATCCTGCCCAGAGGTGCGCACATACATGATCGGTTCAATGAGGTGCCAATAGCATGCCGCATCCTGCAGCCCCCATCCACGGCTGGGTAGCCCCCGGATTCGAAGCGGTCCGGGACGAGTTCCAGCGCAATTTCGCCGAGCGGGGCGAGGTAGGCGCGGCCTGCGCGGCCTACCACCGGGGGGAAAAGGTGGTCGACCTGTGGGGCGGCTATCGCCATCCCCGCCGCCGGGAGCCGTGGCTGGAGGACACACTGGTCATCGTCTTTTCGGCGACCAAGGGGCTGGCGGCGATGACGCTGGCGGTGGCCCATTCGCGGGGCTGGCTGGACTATGATGAGCTGGTCTGCGCCTACTGGCCCGAGTTCGCCCAGGGGGGCAAGGAGGGGGTCACGGTGCGCCAGCTCTTGTCGCACCAGGCCGGCCTGTGCGCGCTGGACCGGCCGCTAGACCTGGCTACGTTGGCCGACCCCGACGCCCTGGCCGAGGTGCTGGCCCGGCAGGTGCCGGCCTGGGAGCCGGGCACGCGGCAGGGTTACCACGCCCTGAGCCTGGGCTGGTACGCGGGCGAGCTGCTGCGGCGGGTGGATCCAACGCACCGCACGCTGGGGCGATTCTTTCAGGAGGAGATCGCCGGGCCGCTGGGCATCGAGTTCTACATTGGGCTGCCGCTGGAGGTGCCCGGCTCGCGACTGGCGGCGCTCAAGCTGCCGGGCCCTTCGGGGCTGTTCGGGGGTGACGATGTGCCCTGGGGGCTGTTCCGGGCGATGTGCAAGCCGAGGTCGTTGACATACCGCGCGTTCGCCAGTTTGAAATTCAGCCGGGAGAATCTGAGCGCGCTTTGGAACCGGCGCTTTCTGGCGGTGGAGAACCCGGCCTTCACGGGTGTCGGCCAGGTGCGGGCCATGGTGCGGGCTTACAGTGCGTTTGCCACCGCTAATAGCACATCTGGCACCGGCAGCCTGGGCCTCCGCGCCGAGACGCTGGAGGCATTGACCGGGCCGCTGGCGCCCGTTGGCAGTGCCTTGGCCAGCGGTTGGCGCGACAAGGTGCTGCTGGAGGAGGTCAGCTTTTCGCTAGGCTACCTGCGGCCCTGCGACCGGTACCCGTTTGGCAGCAGCCCGCGGGCCTTTGGCTCGCCCGGCGCCGGCGGGTCGTTTGCCTTTGCCGATCCCGATGCGGGGGTGGGCTTTGCCTACGCGCCCAACCGGATGGGGCTGGCGCTGCTGGGCGATCCCCGCGAAATGGCCCTCCGCGAGGCACTGTACCGCTGCCTGTGAGGGGATACACTGGACCAGTCTCTCCATCTGCCCACCAACCCCCAGAATCCCTTTCGCGCCTTTCGTTCTATTTCGTGCTTTTCGTGGTCCAGACGCCCCCTCCTTCGCGAAATTCGTGCAATCGCAGATCCCGAGTCCCCGTGGGGATTCGTGGCCAAACAGGTGCAACGCCAGTCATTGGCCTGTAGTTTATAAGATGTAAATTATTAATATAACTATAACTTGACAAATAGCACGGGAGGCTGTATACTGGGGAAAAGCGTTGAAAGGGGAACAATTATGGCATCAACATCAAGCGCGATCAATCAGAACGGGGTCAAGGTGGAGATCGAAGCCGCGCCCGATCGGGTGTTTGCAGCGCTGGCCGATGTGGCGGCCCATACCGACTGGGCCAACGGACCCGATGAGATTCGCAACCTCTCTGAGAGCCCGGCCCGGATGGGCACGACCTTTGAGCAGGTTGGCCAGCTCATGGGCCGGACGTTCGTCGCCGAGTGCCGGGTGAGTGATTACGAGGAGAATCGCCGTTTTGGGTTCAGCGGCGACAAGCCGTTCCCTTTCCAGGTGATTTGGGAGCTGGAGCCGGCAGCGGGTGGGACAAAGCTTACCATGAACAGCCAGATCGAGCCCGGCGGCCTTCTAAAAGTCGCCAAGCCCGTCCTGAATAGCACGCTGGAAAGCCAAATGAAGGCCGACATGTTAACCTTGAAGGCAAAGCTGGAAGCAAAAGGGTAGAGGCCCGGCCGGCCTCTGCTTGACAAACGCGGGGGACAGACAGAGGCGCTGCTGCCGCTTGTGGCAAACCTGCTACAAGCGGTAGCAGCGCTTTGGGTACTAAAGGTGCCGGTTCTGCCAGGATATGAACCGGCGGGTTGTCCTAAGCCAGGCCCAGGAGCCCCAGCAACCAGGCGATGAGCCAGGCCACGACGGCCATGGCAATGGCCGCAATGATGGCACCGCCAAAACCAGCGACTTCCATGCCCGGGAGGAACTTTTCGGCGAGCAGCAGGACTATCGCAGCAACGATCAGGGTGAGGATCGCGCCCAGGATTCCGCCGCCGATGGTGATGCCCAGTAGACCTAGCAGCCAGGCGATGACCCAGGCCACGATGGCGATCACGATGGCGGCCGCGATGGCGCCTACATACCCCTTGACTTTGAGGCCCAAGTTGAGCTGGCTCACGATCCAGATGATGAGCGCATTCAACAGGACGGCGATGATGATACCGAGGATCCAACCCATGTGTGCTTCTCCTTTCTTCGCTTAACGTGTTTGTGGCAGGAAAACGGATGGGGCAGTCCCTTGTTCGGTTGTGAGCACCTCCTCTCTTGACGCCGCACGTCTCCAGAGCGTGCGATGCCCACCGGCGGGCGCCAGTGAGCGCATAGACGGATCGCGACAACCTTGGTACATTGGTTGAAACCCCTACCTCAAAGGAAAGTTACGCAGCGCAGAGAGGAACGTTTTGAAAACGGCGGTATGCAATATCCTCCACCCAGACAAGTCTGGGACTCCGAATATGCACAACCCCTTCGCGATCCAAACGCTCTATTCCCCTTCGTGAAATTCGTGCAAGCGCAGATCCCGAGCCCCGCTCTGAGCCATGTCCCGAGCCCCGAAGGGATCTGCGAAAGAGTCCCCGTGGGGATTCGTGGCTGGAGAAGGCCGCTGTTGCACGAATCACCCATCTGTGGCATACTCTCTTGTGTTCATCCGCCTCGCCGGGAATAGGTGAACCCGTTGCAGGAGGCCGGGGAGATGGCCGTTGGACCAGGGGGACATCATGGAATCTACACCGCAGGCAACCGATCGCATTTCTGACGCCACCGCTGGTCACGAAGCTGGAGCCGGCCCCAGCCTGGAGCTGCACCCCTGGCTGTGGCATCCGTACCTGATCGTCTTTGTCTCCAGCGGGTGTATCATGATCCTGGAGCTGGTAGCCGGCCGGATCATCGCCCCCTACGTGGGCGTTTCGCTCTATACCTGGACCAGTGTCATCGGTGTGGTCCTGGCGGGCATCAGCCTGGGCAACTATCTGGGCGGCTGGCTGGCCGATCGGTATGCCTCTCTCCGGCTGCTGGGGATCCTGTTCCTGTTGGGCGGCCTGTCCTCCTTTGGCATCCTGGCAGTAGACGCGCTGGGCCGGATCACGCCGGGCGAGTGGCCCATCGTGGTCGAGATCCTGGTCCTGACGGCGGCGTTGTTTTTCCTGCCCAGTGTGATCCTGGGGACGATCTCGCCGGTGGTGGCCAAACTGGCCATACGCGACCTGAACAAGACGGGCATGACGGTGGGCCGGATCTATGCTGCCGGCACGGTGGGCAGCATCGTCGGGACCTTTGCCACCGGCTTCCTCCTGATCTCCTGGTTTGGCACCCACCTCATCGTCTGGGGAGTGGCCCTGGTGCTTTTGAGCCTGGGTTTGCTGTTCTTGCTAGGCGGGCGCTGGCCCTGGATGCTCCTGGCGGTTCTGGTCCTGGCCGGGGGGACTGCGCTGGCTGCCCAGCAGGGATGGTTGCGGGGCCCCTGCACCCGCGAGACCAACTATTTCTGCATCAAGGTC
>JASFHU010000584.1:0-4001 GCA_050123055.1 Anaerolineae bacterium | reverse complement strand
TGATGGTATCGTATATAATACCAAGTATGAAGTATCCCCAGGTTGTTGTTGACACAAACGTACTCGTTTCTGCGTTGCGGTCGCGTAGGGGTGCTTCTCACCGATTGCTGTTGCTCGTCAGTAGTGGCAAGTTCATGATCAACCTATCGGTGCCATTGGTTCTGGAGTACGAGGAGGTCGCAAATAGGCTTCTGGGAGACACTCTTCTCAGCGAGCAAGACGTTGACGATATTCTCGACTATCTGTGCGCAGTGGCCAACCAACGGGAGATATTTTATCTCTGGCGTCCTTTCCTGAAAGATCCAAAGGACGATATGGTGCTGGAACTGGCTGTTACTGCGGATTGTGATTTCATCGTCACGTACAATGAGAAGGACTTCCAAGGCATAGAACGTTTCGGAGTTCGGACTGTGACACCAAGAGACTTTCTTGAATTGATAGGGGAATTACCATGAGCACGATTAGTCTGAGACTGCCCAATTCGTTGCACGAGCAAGTGCGTGAACTGGCCAAAAGGGAGAATGTCTCTATCAACCAGTTGATTACGCTAGCCTTAGCCGAGAAGGTTTCAGCTCTCATGACCGAGGACTATATGATGGAGCGAGCCAGGCGAGGGGACAGATCCAAGTTTGAGCGAGCCATGAGCAAGGTTGCAGACCGCGAACCGGAGGAGTACGATGCTCTTTGACAGAGTTCTCCACTAGATCTTGGCTTCCTATGGCCTCGCAGCCGGAAAACGCGCTCTGACAAACCGGGCTTTGCCTTGTGATTCCAGTTATGCTACAATGGAACACGAGCCAGGTACAGAATTTGCGTTGTGCCTACTGCCCCAATTGGCGAATGGAGGGGATACGATGACTGGATTGGAAGCGCTGCAATCAGTTCAGTATGTCACTGTGCAAGGTCGGCGACTGGCCGTCGTCGGCTTGGATGAATGGGAAACCATGGTCGAATGGCTGGAGAACCTTGAAGATATTCACATTGGTGTGCAAGCCTACGATGAACTGAAAGCCGCAGGCGGCAACCGAGAGCGAGCTGGATGGCTTAAGTGGGATGAGATCAAGACAGATCTCCCATGACCCAATACACGGTTTATGTAACTCCCCACGCTTGGAGGGAAATCAAGAACCTGCCAGGAAACATGCGCCAAAGAGTTAGGCGAGCCGTGGATGGATTGGCCGGCAACCCACGGCCACCGAGGAGCAAGCATCTGGACACGCCTGACCTTGAACCCGAGCTATACCGCCTGCGGATCGACAGATGGCGTATCGTCTATGCGGTCTCTGAACAAGAGCGCGCTGTGGATGTGCTGGCCGTGCGGAAGCGTCCACCGTATGACTACGGGGATTTGGAGGGTCTGATCGCGTGATAGGGTGACGACTTGGCTGCCATGCGACAAGCAGGCTCTCTCAACAGAGAGCCTGTTTTGCCTGTGGGGTGTATGCTTGCTTTGAAAGGCTACATTCAGCGGGTGGGCTAGCACATGCCTCGACGGGGATCTCAGGGCTGCACCGAGGTCAGTTCGACAAAATCGGCGCCGGTGCCGGCGACCACCAGGCGGACGCCGGTGGCCGGGTCGTACAGGCCAACGATGAGACGGTAGTCGCCATCGCGGGATGCATCGGGCGGAAGCTCGAGCACCAGCGAGTCGGCCACGACCTCGCCGGGGAGCCACCAGGTGGTGGGATAGCCGCCGCCCTGGGGCACAGCGTCGACCTGGGCGCGGACGTCGCCCGCAGGGCCGAGGAGCTGGGCAAAGACGGTATAGCTGGTGTCGACGGGCGCCTGGGCTTGCCAGTAGAGCCTGAGCCGCGATTCGTGACCCGTGTTGCGCGTGGCCTGCTCCAGGTCGTAGCCGAGGAGGCGGATCTGGCCGCCGAAATCGGCGTCGAGCGCGTGCTGCGGGGAGGGAGCATCGAAGCTGCGGACTTCTGCGACCGCTTCCCCATCCTCAACGTGGATCAGGCGGGCCCAGGTGGCATTATCAAAGAGGCGGACCACCAGATCTGAGCTTTCGACCCGGATGGGCAGACGCTGATCCACTCGGTCCCAATCATCCCCCTGTACCACACCCAGACCCACGCTGTAGATCGGGCCGACGGCCCAGGGCAGGGTGCGGGTGACGACCACCTCGCCCGCCTGCCAGCGCTCGGGCGGGTACCAAAGGGTGGCAATGAGGGGGCGCTGGGAGGTGTCCTCCAGTATCTGGCCGCTGGCGTCATCAAAGTAGAAAGGGTAGAGGCGCAGGCTAGCTGGCAAGGGCTGCAGAGCGCGCCAGTAGAACTGGAGGCTGGAGGATGGCGGTTCGAGGATGAGGTCAAAGCCGAGGGATTCGAGGACCGGCTCACCATCCAGGAGGAACTGGAGGCGCATGGGATACTGGGGCTGGGGATCGGAAGTGCGGGCAAAGTCGTAGAAGGCGTCGGGCAGCGCCTTGTCGGGGGCGCCGCGCCGGAGGAGGAGCCAGCCGTCGACGGCCTCTTCGAAGCCATAATCGCCTGCCAGCAGGTTCCCGACCGCGGTGCTTAGGTCGTTAGGGTGGAGCGGCCAGCCATTGGTCACATCCAGCCAGACGTATTCGGCGTCTGGCGCGGAGGCATCGCCAGAACTGACCTGGAGCGGAGCCGGCAGGCCGTTTTCGACGCGGTCGATCATGGTGAGGAGGCGGCGCTGGCTGGCATGGGGGTTGGGATGGGGTAGGGCGGCCAGCGAGGCCTCGGTGGGGATGCCACGGCCGATCTCGCCCCCTAGGCGTTCGTGTTCGGTCACCACGGGCCAGGTGCCGCGGAACCCGGCGGCCAGCGGGGTGTAGCCGTGACAGTAGTGATAGATCAAGCTCGTGGTCAGCACCACGGCGGCCAGCAGCAGGGGTAGAGTACGAAAGCGGGAAAAGCGGCGCATCAACCAGACGGCGCCATAAGCAGCCGAGATGACCACGATCGGCACCAGAGGCGCCCCGTAGTGGAAACCTTCCAACTGGTGCATAAAGCCGTCGCTGCTGAGCAGATTGACGAGGAGGGGTGGTAGGGCGATCATGAGCACCTGGGGCGCCAGAAGGGAAAGGAACGCCACCGGCGCCAACAGAGCCAGCACGTAGCCCAGGTTCCCGGCCGTGAACAGATACTGCAGGACCAGGCCCGGACGGGTGATCAGGGTCAAGGCCATCTCTAGCGGGGCATCGCCCAGATGGGCGTAGCGGTTGGCCAGAGGCGAGACGCCGCGCGTATCAAAGTAGGGCATGATCCAGCCTACGGCGACCAGGAACCAGACCCCGGCGGCGGCCATGGTCACCAGGCCGACGAGCCACTTGCGGCGCACGAGGAGGGCATAGAGGCCGAGCATAACCACCAGGAGGGGCATGTCCTCCTTGCAGCTCATCGTCAGCACGGCAAAGAGGGCATACCAACCCCAGCGCTCGGTCTCCAGGAAGTAAAAGGCGGTAAGAAAGAAGGTGGGCGCTAGCGACACGGCGTGAAAGTCAAAGGTATTGGCCGACTGCAGGGCGGGGAAGAGGAGGTAGACAAAGGCAAAGAGGAGGGGAAAGAGCGATCGGAGATTGGGTGTCAAGGATTCGGGATTGGAGAGGGCGCGTTGGGTGATGAGGTAGACAGGCCAGGCGCCCAGGGCGATGATGACGGTCTGGAGGAGGAGGAGAAGGCGCGGGTCGCTCCACAGAAAGTACAGGAGGGAGATGGGCAGCAGGATGGGCTCGACGTGGGTGCCCAGGCGGTTGGTGAGCCCCTCGATGTTGGTCATGTGAAAGGGGCGGCCATGGCGAGTGTTCCACACAGCCTGGTCCACGTTTCCCAGGTCAAAGGCAGTGGTCTGGAAGGCGTTGTGCTTCTGCAGGCTCAGGAGGCCAAAGAAGGCGATGTAGGCCGCAACGAGGACCCAGAGGAGGATCCAGGATGCCCGGCCTACCGGATCCGCTGCATGGCTCTGGCCGCCAGAAGGCACTCGCGTCGATTCGTCACTCATGGCGGCTCGGCTCCGAGGTGGAT
>JASFHU010000583.1:0-4001 GCA_050123055.1 Anaerolineae bacterium | reverse complement strand
ACGTAGGAGAAGGGACGGCGGCTCTGCTGGGGGAAGGCATCGATGAGACCAAGTACTTTCGGGTGGTGCGGGCCGGGTTCTCGCAGAAGCGCAAGACGCTACGCAACTCGTTGAGCGCCGGGTTGGGGCTCTCCACAGCGTCGGCGGGCGCGCTTTTGGAAGAGGCCGGGGTGGATGCCCGACGCCGGGCACAGACGCTAAGCCTGGAGGAATGGGCCGCGGTGGCAGAAACATTGGGCGTCGCGCCAGGCCATCCCCAATAGGGTAGAAAAAAAAAGAGCACCCCCAGCAGGATTCGAACCTGCGACCGACGGCTTAGAAGGCCGGTGCTCTATCCACTGAGCTATGGGGGCTGGTCAGTGACCAAAGGCCGCTACCGCTATTTTAGTCCAGGTTGGCTACCTTGTCAAACCCGCCATTGGCCACCCACGCACGGAAGGCATCCAGATCGGGCAGTACCAGGGTCGACAGGTGCTTGATCACCCAGTTGGCCGCCATAGGCGAGATGGTGATCAAGGGCACGCCACCCTGATAAGCCTGCCACATCTCGAGGGCGGTGCCCATGCTGGCCTCGGGGGCATAGGCCACCACCAGATCGGCCCGGCCGGCCAGATCTGCCATCTCCAGCAGGGTGGCCTTGGCCTGGTTGTCGTCATAGTCCACGCCGTTGGGATGCAGTTCATTGGGATCCACGATCTCTATGCCGGGGTGATGTTCCTTGATCACTTGGGTGATGATGCTCCGATAATCCTGGGTGCCGATGTAATGATCGCGTCGCGAGCCTTGCATGACGCCGGCGATAAATACTTGCACGTTTACTCTCCTTGTTGAGCCCGGTTTTCAAATAGTGACAGCCATGCTTCCACCTCGTCCGACGAGGGCTCTTTCTCCCTCCATTCGGGTGGTGCTTCCGTAGGGCGGTCGAGTTGCGCAGCAAAGGTCGCGGCGCTCTGCACCCTGGCCCCGTGGCGGCTCACGGTCCCGGCAAGCTGCTGATCTGAGGTGACAACCAACCATCCGCGCGGATTGCGGGAGGCGCGGACGCGGCGGGTAATCACGGCATCGGCGGTGCTGCTGGGGGAGGCAAAGACAACCTCGACGCCGCCGATGCGCTGGGTCTGGGCCAAGACACCCCCACCAGGATCGAACACCACCGTGACGGCCTTGCCGGTGCGGGCCTGGTAGGACCTCAACAGGGTGACCAGTTTCTCTTCGTCGTGGGGATCCTGCAAAGAGAGTCCTGGCATCTGGCCGATGAGGTTGTGTCCGTCAATCAGGATGGGCAAGGGCGTTCTCCCTTTGGTCGCCGGTACCTGGCTATGAACCCTGCCTGGCTCTTGGGTCTTCTGACAACCGGTTCTCGAGAACCTGGTCAGGAGAAAAGCCTGCCAGTTGCAGGTAGAACTGGGCAGCGTCGAGAAGGGCATCGGCTGGCAGAAGGCCTACGATCTCGCTGTGAGTGATGGTCAGCCCGTAGCGGACTGCCTCGATGCGGATCAGCTCAAGCACGCGGTGAATGGGTGTGCACCGGTAGTCGGTCAGGTTCATCGAGATCTGTGCCTGCCCCTCGACCAGGAGACCGAGTGCCTTGACATAGCGCAGGCCGCCGCTGGAGTGGCGCACGGCCCGGGCAATCGCTTTGGCCGGGCCAAGGTCGCTGCTGTTGAGGTAGACGTTGAACGCGATGAGGGGCGGCCGGGCGCCGACGGCGCTGGCGCCAGCGGTGCCCAGTGCAGCAGGACCAAAATCAGGGGCTCGATGGGGGTTGGTGGCGATCTCACCCTTCAAGACCTCGTACTCGCCACGGCGCACGTCGGCCAGGTTGCGCCGCTCGGGCCGGGTGGCAGCCTCCTCGTAGAGGTAAACAGGGATGCCCAACTCGGTGCCCATCCGCTGGCCGAGCTGGCGGGCCAGCTCGACACAGTCGTCCATGATGACGCCTCGCACCGGGACAAACGGGATGACGTCGGCTGCCCCCATGCGCGGATGGCCGCCCCGGTGGTGGTCCATATCGATCAGCTCGGCAGCGACAACAACTCCCTGGAATACCATCTCGACCACGGCCTGGGGCGTACCAATGACGGTGACAACCGAGCGATTGTGATCGGGGTCGGATTGCACGTCCAGGACCTGTGCGCCCTGGGTCAATTCCATCGCCGCCACGATGCGGTCGATCACAGCCTGGCGCCGGCCCTCGCTAAAGTTTGGGACACATTCGACGATCTGGTTCACGTTTCATCCTCTGAGAGGGTTTCCTCGGTCATCACCTGGATCCCGTTGCGCTTCAGCAACGCGGCCGCCACGCCGTCGCCGGGCACAAGCGAGCCCGCGAACCATCCCTCGTTGATCTGGCCTGCACCACAGGAGGGACTGCGGGCCTTTAGGATGGCGTGCCGGATACCCAACCGCTGGGCCGCTGAGAGTGCTGCCTGTGCGCCGGCGATGAACTGATCGGTCACATCTGTGCCATCGCAGCTCAGGACCCGCGTCTGGCCGTCCAACACAGCGTGGCCATCCAGGCCAGCGGCGGCCCCGGCGATCTCGGCGGGCGGTCGTGGAGTCGGCAGGCCACCGGCCACCTCGGGGCAGATGGGAACCACCGTACCGCGTGTCGCATAGTCGTTCAATTTTCCATTGGGACTGCTCTCGCCGTCGTAGCGACAGGCGACGCCTAACAAACAGGCGCTCACCAGGATCAGATCATGCTCTTGTACTCTTTGTTCAGCGCTCACAAGGCGCATTCTAACACCTTCACAGATACCTGTCAACGCCAGTACTAACGCTTGCCGCGCCTATCCTTTTGTGCTAGAATAGCCCGAGTGCTGCCCACCCGCCAGGCGCGACCGGGGGCGGCAACTCTTTGAGACACAGGCGACATGCTCGATTCCGTACCCGTTCCCTTGCAAGCCATACTGTGGCCGCTGGCAGGGGCGGCGACCATCCTGGTGCTAGGCCGTGTGCTGCCCAATTGGGCCCGCCGGCTGCTGGCCGTGGCCGTCGCACTGGCTTCGCTGGCGGTCCTCTGGTCCCTCAGGGCAGGGTCAGCAGAACGGGTAGGGCTCGAATGGCTGCCCATCAACCTGTTTCGCATGGGGCCCAGGCTCTACGTTGATGGCCTGTCGCTGTTGGTGGGAATGCTGCTGGCTGGTGTCACGGCAGCCCTGACTCTGGGTATCCGGGGGCGCGAGCCACAGAAGACAAGGTGGCATGGCCTGCTCCTGATTCTCCTGGCTGGCTGTCTGGCAGCCCTGATGGCCGGCAATCTGCTGGCCCTGGCGCTAGCCAGCGCTCTGGTCGACTTGGCCTTGATTGCCACCCTTCTATCGCTGTCGTATGGCGCAGAGCCCTGGAGGAGGTTACCCTTCAGTACGGTCGTGCCAGGTGTGGCCTCGACGATGATCCTCTTTGTAGCCGCGCTACAGATGGATTCGCAGGCCGGCCATGCCTCACTCCTCTCCGAAAACTTGCTGGAAGGTCCCTTGGTACTGGTCGGAGTGGCGGGTGCGCTGCGCGCGCTGATCTTTCCCCTGCATCCTCGATCTCTGGGGGTGCCTGAAGGCGCCGCCACCCTGCTGCTGCCGGTGGGCGTTGGAGGGTACCTGCTGGTCCGGGTCCAGACACTGGCCCCGGTCCTATCGGAGCAACCATGGGCGATGATCGTGGCTGCCGTGGCCCTGCTGGCAGGGGGACTGCTGGCCTGGAGCAGCAGCGCCCGATCGCCAGGCCAGAAGCCCGGGGCCAGTGACATCTGGTCCGGGACACTGGTCCAGCAAACGGGTAGTGTTCTGGCCTTTGTCCTTCTCTTGGTTGGGGCGACGCCTTTGCCCCTGGTAGGCATACTCTTGGCTCTGAGTGTACTGACCGTCTGGTGGGAAAGTGGGTTGGCAAGAGAGGGCGCTCCCAAGGCGGGGGTCGCAAAATGGGTGGCAGAGCAGCTTCAATCCTGGCAAATGAGGGCCCGGGCGTATGTCACGGCGTGGATCCCGTGGCTGGGTCGGTGG
>JASFHU010000582.1:0-4003 GCA_050123055.1 Anaerolineae bacterium | reverse complement strand
TTGTTAGCGCCACTCTCCAGCCGCGCCAGTGAAGACGACACCTTTTCGTTGTCACGGCGCTTGCGAAGAGCTTGTAGTCGGGCTGATTGTCGCTCGCCTACGGCTGGATCGACGCGCAGGAGGTTCATTTCCGGCTCCTCGTCGACCCGGAAACGGTTGACACCGACTACAATCTTGTCGCGACGGTCCACGGCCAGTTGCCAGCGATAGGCACTCTCTTGGATCTCCCGCTGGATATAGCCCTCTTCGATGGCGCTGAGAGCGCCACCCAGGGCGTCGACCCTGTCTATGTAGTCGACTGCGCGCTGTTCGATCTCGTCTGTCCACGATTCAAGCAGATAGCTTCCTGCGAACGGATCGATCGAATCGGCCAGACCGCTTTCGTGGGCGATAATCTGCTGGGTTCGCAAGGCGATCTGCACCGATGCCTCGGTGGGCAAGCTGAGCGCCTCGTCGCGGGAGTTGGTGTGCAGGCTTTGGGTGCCGCCCAGTACGGCGGCCAGCGCCTGCAGCGTGACCCGCACGACGTTGTTCTCTGGCTGCTGGGCGGTGAGCATCGAGCCGGCCGTCTGGGTATGAAAGCGGAGCATCCACGATTTGGGATTCCGGGCGCCAAACCGCTCGCGCATGATGCGCGCCCAAAGCCGGCGGGCAGCACGAAACTTGGCCACCTCTTCCAGCAGGTTGTTGTGAGCGTTGAAAAAGAAAGAGATGCGTGGGGCAAAATCGTCTACCTGGAGCCCTGTGTCTTGGGCGGCCTGGACGTAGGCGATGGCATTTGCCAGGGTAAAGGCTACCTCCTGGACAGCCGTGCTACCGGCCTCACGGATGTGGTAGCCCGAGATGCTGATAGTGTTCCAGCGTGGGACCTGATCGTGGCAGTAACGGAACAGGTCGGTGATGAGCCGCATCGAGGGACCGGGTGGGTAAATGTAGGTGCCCCGGGCGATATACTCCTTCAGAATGTCGTTCTGGACGGTGCCCCGTAACTGCTTCGAGTCCACGCCCTGTTTCCTGCCCACCGCAATGTACATCGCCAACAACACCGTGGCCGGGGCATTGATGGTCATCGAGGTCGATACCTTGTCCAGAGGAATGCCATCGAACAGCCGCTCCATATCCTCCAGCGAAGAGATTGCGACGCCGACCTTGCCCACCTCCCCGGCCGCCAGGGGATCGTCCGAATCATAGCCGATCTGGGTGGGCAGGTCAAAGGCGACCGAGAGGCCGGTCTGCCCCTGCTCCAGGAGGTACTTGTAGCGGTCATTGGTTTCAGCAGCGCTGCCAAAGCCTGCGTACTGGCGCATGGTCCAGAAGCGACCGCGGTACATCGTCGGTTGGACGCCCCGGGTGAAGGGATACTGGCCGGGAAAACCGAGGTCACGGACGTACTCTGTCTGGACGTCGGCAGGGCTATAGACCCGCTCAACCTCGATGCCCGACTCGGTCCCAAACTCTGCCTGTCGTTCTGGAAAGCGACTCAGTGCCCTCTGTAGGGTGGTGGCTTCCCATTTGGCCTGTTCCTGGCCGATCTCTTCGTTTGACACACTCGACTCCGCTTTCTATTCGATCTCGGCCAGCACTGTCCCCATCTCCACATCCTGGCCGGGCTGGACATAAAGTGTCTTGACCATACCCACCTTGGGGGCCTTTAGCTCATTCTCCATCTTCATCGCTTCGAGGATGCAGACCACGTCGCCCTTGGCTACCTGGTCGCCTTCGCCCACCAGAATGCGGATGATCTTGCCCGGCATGATGGCCGTCACCGCGCCCTCGCTGGCCACTACGGCCGCAGCGGCCCTGGGGCCGGCCTGCTCCTCCTCCAGGCCTTCCACATCGAGGTCGTAGGCGATGCCGCCCACCGTGGCCCGATTCTCTTCCAGCGTTACGTCAAAGGGAGTGCCATCCACCAGCACCCGCCCCTCCTCAAAACCGACTACAAAGGGTTGGCCATCCACCAGAATCGAGTTGCCGTCTACGGCAATCCTGTACGTTGTGCCCTCTAGCGTCAGTGAGAATTCCCGTTTCATCGCGTCCCTCCCGCGCCGTCAATCAACCCTCCCCAGCGCCCGCGGTGGGGGCGCCAGGCGGTCTTCCACGGCGAGATAGAGATGCCCGCCTTTTCGATCATGGCCGCTGGTCTGCATTCATACTCCTGGACCACCATCGCAGCCACCGCCGCGACCATGGCCTCCTTGGCGCCGCCGCCCTTCTCCCGTCGCTCCAGGAAGGGCCGTGCTACCTGGGGGAAAAGGGCATAGCTGATCACGTCTTCTTCGCTCTTGGCCAGATCGCCGATCCCGGCCCGGGCTTCCTCGAGGCCAGGCTGGATTAGATCGGCCGGCCGGCAGTCGATGGGCTCCTCGTCGCCAATAGCCTTCTGCTTGATCTCGGGGTCGATCGACGCCGGGGGCCGTCCATAGTAGCCCCGCACATAGTTCTTGATCTCGGCCGGGATGACCTTGTAGCGCTCGCCCAGTACCACGTTCAGCGTGGCCTGGGTGCCCACGATCTGGCTGCTGGGTGTGACCAGGGGGGGGAATCCTAGCTCCTCGCGCACACGGGGCACCTCCTCCAGTACCTCGGCGTACCGATCCTCGGCGCCCTGCTCACGAAGCTGTGAGACCAGGTTGGAGAGCATCCCGCCAGGGATCTGGAACTGGAGGACCCGTACATCCACGCCCTTCATGCCGCTCTCAAAGGCGGCGTATTTTTTGCGCACTTTAGTGAAATAATTGCTGATCTCGGCCAAAAGATTAAGGTCCAGCTCAGTGTCACGGCCTGACTCTTGCAGGATGCGGACCAGCGTCTCGGTGGGAGGCTGGGAGGTGACCATGGCCAGGGCAGAGATGGCCGTATCGACAATGTCAACGCCCGCTTCAACCGACTTGAGTACGGCCGCCATGGCCATGCCGCTAGTATAGTGGGTGTGGAGATGGATGGGTACCTTGATCTCGCTCTTTAGGCGGCCTATCAGCTCGTAGGCCACGTAAGGTGACAGCAGCCCCGCCATGTCCTTGACACAAATGGTGTCGGCGCCCATATCCTCCAGGACGTGGGCCATCTCGACAAAGGTGTCCACGTTGTGTACCGGGCTGATGGTGTAGCAGATCGTCATCTCGGCCACGGCACCCTCGCGCTTGACGAACTCCAGCGCCCGGCTCATATTGCGCACGTCGTTGAGTGCGTCAAAGATGCGGAACACATCGATGCCGTTCTCGTGAGCTTTGACGACAAAACGCTCCAGCACGTCGTCGGGGTAGTGTTTGTAGCCGACCACGTTCTGGCCGCGGAGCAGCATCTGGAAGGGGGTATTTGGCATCTTGGCCTTGAGCTTGCGGATCCGCTCCCACGGATCCTCGTTCAAAAAGCGCATGGCCGAGTCAAAGGTGGCCCCGCCCCACATCTCAACCGACCAAAAGCCCACCTGGTCCAGCTTTTCGGCGATGGGCAGCATGTCGTCGGTGCGCATCCGAGTGGCCAGCAGGCTCTGGTGCGCGTCGCGGAGGATGGTGTCGCAGATACGTACAGGATGGTTTTCCATAGAGCGTATCTCCTATGTTGCGTTCGGCTTGGCACCTGACCCCTTCAGCAAACAGGGTCAGGATAGACCAGATCTACTCGGCGAACAGATAGGCTGCCTTGAACATGAGCACCAGCGAATCTTCCTCGGCACGAGAGCGGTGGCGCTCGCCGGCCCGGACGACCAGGACCTCTCCCTGGCGCACCGGCACGCTGGGGCCGTCAAAATAGTCGATAAAGATCTCCCCTTCGAGCACCACGTACATCTCGTCCTTGGCGTGCTCGTGGAACTTGTAGGTGCCCTGAAAGCGGCTCAAATAGGCACAATAATCGTCCACCTGGCCCAGTACGCTGTGGGTGAAAGGCTGGGAAAGCAGTTCGGCCACCTCGGCAATATTGGTTTTGCGCTCAGACACGTCCCTCTCCTCCCTGAGCATGGTACGGCCTGGGTCCGGCAGCAGATTGAGGATGACGCGCAGCC
>JASFHU010000581.1:0-4020 GCA_050123055.1 Anaerolineae bacterium | reverse complement strand
CGCGTAACTGGCTTTCTCAAGCACTCTGCAGCTCCCAGACTCAGCCCTTGCTCCACCCCCTCCACGATGCTGCACAGGATGACGGGGATGTTCTTGGTGACCGGATTCTGCTTCAGCGCCCGCAATACCTGCCAGCCATCAGAGTTCGGCATGATCACGTCGAGGGTGATCGCGGTCAGGTTTGGGGACAGACGCTGAGCCATCTGCTCGGCAAGCAGCGACTCGGTCACGCCGATGACCTGGTAACCATCGTTCTCGAGATAACGCTTCAGGAGTGTGATCACACCCGCGTCGTCGTCTATAGCCAGCACCGCCTTCCTGGAGGGATCCAGTTGGAAGTCGGCTGACCCTGCTTGCCTTTCGCGAAGGACCTGATAGATGGGCAGCGTAAAGGCAAACCTGGAACCCTTGCCGGGCTCGCTCTCTACCCTGATCTCGCCACCGTGCATTTCCACAAAGCTGCGGCTGATGGCCAGCCCAAGGCCTGTGCCCCCCGCACGTCGTGTCGTCGAACCATCCACTTGCTGGAAGGGAATAAACAGACGACTTTGCGCTTCTGGATCAATTCCGATGCCGGTATCGGTTACACTGAGGGTCACATACTCTGCCCCAACTTCAGCCTCGAGACTAATACTCCCCTCTTCGGTGAACTTGCTGGCGTTGGACATCAGGTTCAGTAGCACCTGGCGCACACGCTGGGCATCAGCCCAAACGGAGGGAAGATCCCGTTCCACCCTTGTAACGAGTTCGATAGGCCTGTCTTTGACTAGCGCGCGGGTGGTGCTGATCACCGCATCCAGAATGTCGTGCAGGTGCACTTCCTCGAAGGTCAGCTCAATCTTGCCCGCCTCGATCTTGGACATGTCGAGAATACTGTTGATGAGCGCTAGCAGGTGGTGACCACTGTTGTGTATGGAATCGAGATCATCGGCTTGCTCCTGGGTGAGCGGTCCATCGATGCCCTTGAGCATGACACGCGAAAAGCCGATTATCGAGTTGAGTGGCGTACGCAACTCGTGGGACATGTTGGCCAGAAATTGTGTCTTGAAGCGGTCGCTCTCGCGCAGTACCTCGGCCGTTTCAGCCAGACGCTCGTAGGCCTGGGCGTTCTCAATAGCAATAGATGCCTGGGTGGCGACGGTCTCCAAGAGCTCCATGTCCTCGTCGGTATAGGCATTGGCCCGCCGGCTCTGAACCGACAGCACGCCGATCACCTCATCGCGGAATAGCAGGGGCACACCGATGTAGGAGCGCGTTGCATCATCATCCACGATGACAATATCGTACTCCTCATCGTCGGGGATGGCATTGAGATCAGGCAGGTGGAGTGGCTGCCGCGACTGGATGACATGGCCAGTGACACCGGGTGCCTCCTCGATTGGGCGCGGCTCAAGCTCGATGGGGCCACCGTCGCCGATGAGAAGGGGGAACTCGAGCACGCCGGAGCTCTCATCATAGAGGGCAACGTAGAACGAGTCCGCGTCCACCATTCGCTGGATCTCGGTGTAAAGGGCATCGAGCACCCCACTCAAGTCCAGGTCGGAGTTGATTGATAGTCCAATGCGGTTGATGGCGGACAACTGTTCGGCATGGCGCTGCGCATCGGCGAAAAGCCGTGCATTCTCCAAAGCCAGGCCCACCTGGTCGCTGATGGCTTGCACCATGGCGATCTCGTCTTCGGTCCACATGCGAGGCTCGTCGGTTTCTTGCAGATCGACCACGCCGATGACCTGATCACGGAACTTGATGGGAGTCGCCAGGGCCGCCTCTGGATGGCCATCGCCAGGCGGAAAGGCATCTACCTCACCCTCGGATGGCTCACTTGAAAGCGCCTCACGCACCCCGGTGCGCGCCGCGCCGACGGGCAGTACCACGTCGGGCGGGTAGCGCACTATCGCCTTGCCCTCTGAGAGGGCCTCGGTCAGCTCCGGTGTCCAGGCTTCGTCCAGGGGAGGTATCCCAGTTCGCCGGTACTCGTAGGCCATGTCGCGCTCCTCGGCAGCCACCTTGGTCCACTCTCGTGTGATGTATTGCCGGTGGATGGCTTCCGCAGTATCCAAGGCCTGTTGGGTCTGCGCAAAGAGCCGGGCGTTGTCAATGGCAATTGCCACCTGGTCGGCCAGGATGCGCAACAGGGTCACATCTTCGTCATCGTAGGCCGCCGATTCCCGGCTCTGCACGTCCAGGGCACCGATGATCTGTCCTCCAACCTCCAGGGGCAAAGCCATTTCAGATCGGGTCTCGGGCAACTCGGGATTGTCGAAATAGATGGCATCTTGACCAACGTCCAGAGCGATGCGGGGTTGCCCCGTCTGGGTTACATATCCAACAATGCCCATTTCGCCAACTTTGAGCCTGTGCCCCTGGGCCAGCATCTGCCGTCCGCCCACACTGTTGGCTGCCTGGAGTACCGCGTACTCGCCTTCCTCGTCCAGCAAAAAGATGCCGACATGATACCAGCCAAATCGCTCGCTGATAAGCTCTGTCACCTGGGATAGGAGCACGTCCCTGTCGCGTACGGAGGCCATGGCGCGTGCTACCTCGGCACTCGCCTCGAGTTGGGCAGCTCGCCGGCGCATCTGCCTTGAAGCGTCGGCCAGCTCGCCGGTTCGTTCCTCGACCATGAACTCCAGTTGGTGTCCCCACTGCTCGAGCTCGGTCCGGGAGGACTGCAAGCTGGCAGCCATGTCGTTAAAGGCCTGTGCCAGGTCCTGAAACTCGTCCCCGGTCTTTACCTCGATGGCGTGATCCAGACGCCCCGCGCCAATCTGCTGAGCACCCCGCTGCAAGGTCAGGATTGGTTGCACAATGGGCCGCGGTATGATGATCCCCAGGCTGCCAGCAGCCACGGTCCCCAACACGATCAGTATGGCCAGGAGGTACAGCATCTGCCGTACGTCAGCCAGAGCCTCTCTGGAGGGAAGCTCTACGACCAGAGTCCAGTTGGTACCAGGAAGCGCGCTGGCAGCGCCAATGACCTGCTCGCCGTGCAAGCCGCGATACTGCGTGGCGGCGACACCGGCGAGATTCGCTCCGCGGGCCATCACCTTCTCTACAATCGGCACATCGTCCAAGGTCTGGTCCTGCAGCGCAAAAAACTGGTCGGGGTCCGAATGAGCGACGAGCTGACCGGAAGTCAAATCCACGATATAGGCATAGCCGCTCTCTCCTACCTCCACTTGGGCCACTGCATCACGCAGACCCTCGACGCTGACATCGGCCATGAGCACACCGTGGCGCTCGCTTCCCTCGCGCGCCCGAATGGGCACGGCCATCTGCACGGTCGGAAAGGTCGAGTCGGGCAGAAGCTGGGTCTGGGGAGCAACGTACACTTCTCCCGCCAGCGCCCGGTCGACAGCAGGGTTGTCCAATTGACTCCCCATATCCTCGGGGCGATACTCCTGATAGCGAGACACTTTGGCCAACTCACTTCCGTCGTCATCGAGCAAGACCACTCGCTCGAATATGCCTTCGTAGCCAGTCAGGATGGAGTCAAGCTCCTCTTGCTGCCTCAGCATGTTCCGCAACAAGAGTCCGTAACCGGAAGCGGTATAGCCATGGATGGCCAGCGTGTCCCGTGCCTGCGTCAGATACTCCGAGGTCAGCACTGCCGCTCCATCGGCCGTCTTTTGCTGGCGGGCAGCGACCTGTTCAATCTGAGCCTGATAGCTGACGTAGGTGAGCACCGACCCAACAACCAGCACCAGGATAGCCGCAATGGAGACAAAGGCCCAGGTGAGGCGGGTCGCCAGCCCGCGACGCCGGCCCGTCTTGGGGACCTGCCTCGAAGCATCTGGCGGGGAGTCTGGCACCTGTTCTACCTCATCTATAGGTTCGCGGAGCTCTAGCTCATTTCCGATCTCGGACATCCTCTGCTCTTTTCCTATGCCCTACCATCGCCAGTCCAAAGGGATTTTTCCATCGGGCTCTACTCTTGTCCATCCTCTGCCCGGTGTGCGTCGTCGGTTGATGCCAGAGTCTGCCGAGCCTTGGGCAGGGAGGATTGCCCCTGATGACCCG
>JASFHU010000580.1:0-4027 GCA_050123055.1 Anaerolineae bacterium | reverse complement strand
TATGACGAGCGCGCGACGCCCGTCATTTGGGACGGCCGCTGGCCCGGCGGCATGCAGATCGGTGTCGCGTCCCAGATCGGAGGGCTCTCGCCCGAGCCCATTCCCTTTACCCACATCGAGCGGGCCGAGCGCCGCCAGCCTCCGGTCCTCTATGACTACTATATCATCGATACCGTTGCCTGGGCTGGCCACCCTGACGTGCCCGAGGGTCAGCGCCTGAAGGTGTACTACCCGGCCCACCGGGTGCAGCGCGTCGAGGTAGGGGGCGAAGGGGACGAACGCTACGTAACGATCAAGCTGGTGGATGGACCCAGCCGCCGCTACGAACAGGCGACCATCGTCCGCCGCGACAAGGTCGTGAACGAACAGTATACCCTGTTGGTCAAGAACGAGGAAGACCCGGATGCGGAATCGGAAACCTTGCGCTACAAGGGCGACTCGTTGCTGGTGGAGGGGGTGGAATTGCCCTACCGCTTCACTGTGGACCTGCAGGTACCCTGTGTCGATTGGAGCTATCTGTTCAGCTTCCAGGTCGATTCGATAGACGGCACCGGCCCGGAGGAACTCCGGCAAGCATTTGAGGCCGAGGGTATCTCGCTCTCGGCAGACATGATCGTCCACAAGGAGGAGAAGGGCAGCCGTTGGTGGACGATAGACGATGGCGGACAGAGGTTCCTCCTGGTCAGAAAGGGTGTGGAGCTCAGCGCCTACGAATGGGTGGGGGGCCGGGATTGGGAAGAGGCGAGGCAGCCGGGCAACGTGGGCAGGGTCCGGGCCATCATCGACGAAGTGAAACCGGCCCACACGCTCTATTACCTCAAGCTCACACCGGTGGAGAGTGATGTCAGGATTGAGCCGATGCAAATCGAAGTCCGCTCCTGCATCGACGTGGACACGATCATCGGCTAATAGTTGATGAAGGGGACGATCATGAACAATAATACAAAGCTCGAGCGCATGAACTACTTTACGGGCCTTTTCACCACGGCCAGTGACTGGGAGGCGGAACAGGCCTACCATCGCAGAAAGCTCCGACTGCACGAGCGATGGCTGCACAACACGCCCGGGATCGTCGGGGGCGTTGGGGAGGAGCTGCAGGTGGTGGCGGCTGGCGGCCTCACGGTGCGGGTGATGCCCGGCGCAGCGATGGATGGGTTGGGACGCGAGATCTATCTCACAGAAGCCTGCGAGGTGGAGCTTGGCGGTGAGCCGCCGGTGACCCAGGCCAAGAAGGGCAAAAAGGCCAAGACGGCCATCGGAGTCTATATCACCATCCAATACAACGAGGAAGAAGACAGACACATCGACAATGTGGAGCAGCCGCAATACAGCGGCTTCAGCCGTGTCGTGGAGCGGCCGAGGGTGAAGATAGGGCTGGACCAGCCGGATGGCCAGGCCCAACTGGAGCTGGCCCGCGTCGACCTGCAAGCTGGCGCAACAGAAATCCTTGATGCCCAGGACCCCGACAACCCCCAGGCCAACGAGATCGACCGCCGGTACGTACCCTGGGCGGTGAGCACGGGGCAGCAGCGGGACCAGATAGCCGACCTGCAGGAGAGGCTGGGCCAGGAAGAGGAAAAATCGGCCGGCTTCCAGGAGAGCCTCGAACGTCTGGATCGCGAGCACTTGCTTCACAGCCGGGGGCTGCACACGCCAGGCATTGTGCTGGATGAAGGGGACGAGTGGGCGGTCAAGGCAGCCGGTGGCCTGGATGTGGAGGTGGGTCCTGGCGCTGCCCTGGATGGCGACGGGCAAACCCTGATCCTGGATGAGCGACGCCTGGTGCGCATCGTGCCCGATGACTATGAGCTGCCCCAACTGGTGTTCATAGCCGTCGCACACGCCGGCTCGGGGGGCGCCCCGGGCATCCGCCTGAAAGCGTCGGCCGCCAAACCCGATAACCGGAACTGGCTGGAATTGGCCCGCATCGATCTCCAGCCCGACGTGACTGAGATACTTGATGCTGAAGACCCGGACCACCCCAGGGGCAACGAGATCAACTGCCTGCACGTGGCCCAGGCGGGCGCGGTGAGGCCGGCCGAAAAGCGGATGGAAGCCGGGACTGTGGAGCGCCTGAGCCAGGTGATGCGCCGGACCCGGCGCGAGTTTGCCGCCCTGGTGGACCAGTTCCCGGTGCCCTCGGCGATGGACGTGCGCCACGCCGCCCTGACGGTGGAGACGCTGGCTTGCACCAACCTGCTGCGACCGGGCCAACTGCCGGACGTACTGGCCGCTACCGTCGCCCTCGAGCAGGACGTGGGGCAAGAGATCGAGGACAAGTACGGAAACGTGGTTGACACCGCCCCCGAGTTTGCCCAGTACCAGGCCGCGGTGCGGGATCTTTTGGCCGCCCTGCCATCGGGCGATGAGACCGGTATCCTGAACGCCCAGGACGCGGTGGCTGAGGCCGCCCGTGAGCTGTCGGAGCTGGTCGTCCAGACGCCCATCGCCGATGCTGGCCGCGATCGAAAGACCGCCACGCTGGAGGACGAGACGACGGTGTCGTTGGATGGGAGTCGTTCGCAGGCCCGCGGCGGGCGGGAGGTGGTGCGGTACCGGTGGTCAAAAGAGGGGTAACCGCAACGCCCTCCTCCCGGAACTGGGGGACAGCGAAGGCAATGCGGATGCTCATTTGAGGTTAGCCTTGGAAAGGAGCGTAGAACATGCCATTTAGCATTGAGGATTTCCCCATCGAGGTCAACCAGCCCAAGATCGACGTAATCCTGCCGGTGGGGACGCACGTGCTCGAGTTGGTGGTTGAGGACAGCGCAGGCTTTAAGAGCGCGCCAGATCGAGTGACCATCACGGTGGAGAAGGAAAAGTACCCCGAACCGGCCGTCACCGGCATCGAGCCGGTCTTTGGCCCGCGGGGTCAGACGATCGAGGTCATGATCTATGGCCAGAACCTGAGCGAGGCGTACGAGGTCAAGTTCCTGCGCGGCACGGTAGAGGATCTGCGCCTCGAGGCCACGCCCCTGCCGGGCGCCACAGATACCGAACTGCCGGTCTCGCTGCGCATCAAGGGCAACGCAGCCTACGGCGAGTGCAACTATGAGGTCAGCACCCCCGGCGGCATCGCCCAGAACCCGCCTGATGCCACCTTCCTGGTGGTGGGCCTGCCCGAGATCACCGACGTCGATCCCCTCTATGCACACCAGGGAACCGACTGGGAGGCAGTGGCGCTCATCACCGGCCGGCACCTGATGGTCCCCGGCCAGCCGCTTTCAGCTCACAAGGTCGAGTTCATGCACGAGCCAGGGCCGAATCGTGAGGTGCTGGCCCGGCTGACAGACAAGTGCAGCTCTGAGCAGTTGGAGGTCGAGATCAAGGTCGGGGACGAGGCCGACCTGGGCGAGCACAGGCTCTCGGTCACCACGCCGGCCGGGACGGCGGAAGCGCCCGCCGACAAGGTCTTTGAGGTGCGTGGTCCGGTAGAAGCGCAAGAGGACGAATCATAGATCATTGGAGGAAACCATGTCCACAACGACGGAAGACAAGCCCACGACGATAGAGGTCAGCCCGTCGAAGATCGTCAAGACTGTCAAGCGCGGCGAGACCTACGCAGAGCCGCTGACCGTGCGCAACACAGGCGAGGAGCGGTCCTCGTTCGACGTCAAGGCCGACGGAGAGTACCGCAGTTGGGTCGACCCGGACCCCAACCTGTTTGGCATCAATGCCCAGGACGAGCGGGAGATCACGCTAGAGCTGCGTCCGCCCCAGGGGGCCAAGATAGGCACGCACAGATTCAAGACCAGGGTGACGAACGCCGAGCAGGAGGACGACCAGGCAGAGGTCGACATGGCCCTCAGGATACCGATGTCCCTCATTGGGTGGATACTGCTCGCGATCTTTGTCCTCATCGTCATCCTCCTGGTCGTCATTGCGCTGATCCTCCTGCCAGGGTCGGAGGGACTGCTCTAGTTGGAAAAACAGTGAGGAGCGAGCATGCACGCACCTGTGGGTGCGACCACATGCAACCGCGTTTGAACACGCGGCCGTGTGCTCGTGGGACGTTCGGCATCAGATG
>JASFHU010000579.1:0-4030 GCA_050123055.1 Anaerolineae bacterium | reverse complement strand
GCGTTCTCAACCTCAAGATCGCCGCACTTGCGGATACCCAGATAGGTCTTGTTGCGGAACATGGTCACATAGGAGCCAAGGGTGCCCATAACGTGGGTAGCCTCGTGGATCTGTTCATAGGATGCACCGGCTGCTCGCATTTCCCAGGCCCGCGTCACACGGGGTCCAAGTTCCGGATCGGGGACCCATTGGCTGACGATGTGAGGTTGCCCATCCCGCTTGACGTCGATCTGCACCTTCTCTGCATGGTAGCCACGGGGAGGGAACCCGCCGGGTGCATAGCCCTTTCGAGCCAGGTCGGCCAGGCCCCGTTGCACGTTTCGGCTCAGGTCTTTGAGAAACCGTTCGTTCTTCCAGTCTATCAGTGCCTCTATCACCGGCGCGAATTCGCCAGTGGGGATATCGTCGATCATCGAGTGGATGATGTATCCCCGTCGGCGCAGATCGATTTTGATGAACTGCGAATCCAACTGATCACGTGCCAGGCGTGCCAGGGACCAAAAGATGATGCCTTCCACCGGCTGAGGCTTCTGCTTGGCCAGGTAGAGGAGATCCTCCAGGGCATCGCGCCCAACCGTCGTTGACCCTTTCTTTGCTTCATCGCTAAAGAAGTGCACCACAGCCACTGAGTGTTCTTGGCAGATCTCTTCGATGGCCCGGCGTTGGGAGGCTACGCTTTCCCATCAATTACAGACTGAATAAGAAAGATTCTCACTTTAACCGTTGTACCCCTCTCGGACCCGGCGCTTCAGCACGGGGTAGGGATGGAAAGCAGGCAGCGGACGGCTTTCCGTGTCACAGAGCTGCCGGGTCCGCGGATGGCGTACGCGCCTTCCTTTGTACTCCCTGAGTTCGAAGCGGCCAAAGCCGGTCAGGGTCACAGGGTCGCCGCTGATCAGCGCCTCGGTGGTGATGTCGAGGATGGCATCCAGCGCCTCGCGGGCCTGCTTCTGGGTCAACGAAGTGCGCCCGGCAACGAGGGCTACCAGTTCTCTCTTGTGCACACCGCCTCCTCTCGGCTACCTGCCGTGAAAGTCGTGGAAAGGGATCTCCAGGGCGAGCCCTTCCAGTTCCATGTCGGGCTGCAGTTCTTGTGCCTTTTCCAGCTCGGGCTGTCGCTCGCGAACCCGCTCCAGCTCAAACAGCCGCTCTGTCTCACGCTCGGCCACCTGGCGGGTGTGTTGCACGTCCTGCGGGTAGACGTTAAAGGCCCGCTCTCCATCGCGGTCCATGGCCGGGACGATGACGTGGGCATGCAGGCTCTCGACACCGTTCTTGTCGTTGGGAGCGTGGAGGACGTAGGAATAGGGCAGGTCCATCGGTTGGGTGCCCCCTGGCCACTGGATGCCGCGCCGCTCCCTCTCGGCGTCCATGACGCGCTCGACCAGCTCGTGCATCAGCTCGCGCCGGTCGGACCAGCGGTCCGGATCCACATGCTCTAGGTCGGCTATCTGTTCCTGGGGCGGCCGGATCACCAGCGAACGTAGCAGGGTGTTGGTCTTGCGGTTCTCGAGTTCGGTGGCGCTGCTCAGGATCTCTCGCCAACCGCGGCCCAGACCACAGTCTGTCCACCGGTCTGGGCCACCAGCGCCGGGGATGTGGGTATCTCGATCGTCGCGGTACTGCAGATAGGTTAGGAGACCCTTGGCCTTGGCATAGCCTCCGGCAGGGATGTAGTACCAGTTGGTGAAGCAGGTCATGGCCATCGGACTCACCTCTTGTTCCGGATCTGGTCGCGGATGTATGTGCCCTCCCGGCCGCTCGCAGCCCTGATCGCCTCGCTGATGGTGTCCATGGGCGCCTCGGGGCGGCGACGGCCGGGCGTCGATTCCCACAACAGCTTGCCGCACAATAGGGCAACCACAGCTAGATAGTAGCTCATCCGTTCGGCGTCCTGTGACTGTGTTCTGGCCATCTGGCCCCTGATCTCCGCCAGGGACTCCTGGACCACATCCTGGAGGAAGACGTCTCGCGTCGATTCGAGGAAACTGGTCAGGGTTTGCTCCAGGTGCTCTTCCATCTCCTCAAAGCGTTTCTGGAATCGCCTGTCGAACCGGCGCTTGGTGCCCAGGGTCAGGTCGGTGTCGTCGAGGGCGTTGCGGATCGCCTGGCGTACGATCTCGGCCCGGGAGCGGCCGCTCTTGGCGGCGACGTTGTCCAGGTCGGCCAGCATGTGGGGCGTGACCTGAACGGTGATCTTTTCCTTGAAGTTTCGGTTGGTACGTGGCATGGCTCCTTTCCTTTTCCGGCGTACCTGTGGCCCGGTGGGCTACAGCAGCCAAGGGGCCATAAAGGCCCACAGCTACCGGCCTTTGTGGCGGTAGCGAACCGGTATCTGCGCTGAGTCAAGCGGCGCAGACAGCGGAAGGTTCGGCACTCTGGCGCGAAGCGCCAGCAAGTCTATTGACTTGCTACCCCGGGCGGAGGCGCACCTGCATCGCAGCAGCCAATCGCCCGGGGTTTTCCTACGCCGCCCCGAGTCAGCGCGCCGATGGGACCCTGATTCTGCGCCTCTCCTGTCCCCCACGTGCTGGCTAGCATGGACCCATGATAGCACATTTGAATGGACATGTGGGGACACGAACGGACACTATTTGCACGAGTTTTTAAGACGGTTTCTGTCAATTTCCATCTCTTGGCCACGTGGAGAGGACGCGCAGAGTAGTGATTTCCCTACGTATTTCCCCTACATTCTCCGATGGTTTTCCCCCACAACCCATTCACAGGTATCGCCTCTGATCTCTGTCTCTGGGAGGGCGGCCTCTATGAGCTGCACCCCACCGCTGCCTTTCGTGTCGCCACTCAGGACTATCACCTCCCTTCTCACCTGGTGCTATGACCTGCCCGCATCTCGCACCTCGACCCTGCCGTCATTGCGGGCCACTCGCCCGGATGCTTCCAGTTCTTTGAGGTAGTTGTAGATGGTCTGGCGTGACACGCCGATGGCTCGACTGGCTTCAGTCGGACCGGCGCTGGGGTTGTCAAGGTAGTACGTCAAAAGGGCGTCCAGGCGGGCGTGACGATTGGACGACTGTGCTTGTCGCGCCTTGGCAGTCGGGTCGTCGAAACCGGCTGCTTTGGGCGTCAGATTGGACGTTATGGGCGAGGTTGGCTGTCGATCTGCTTGGCGCCTGGCTCGACCTAGGGCTTTGCGCTCGGCCTTCTCCGCTTTGACAGCCGCCTCACGGTGTTCCTGTTGGCTGATGAGCGCTAGGTTGACCCCGCCCACGACGGCCAGGATGGGAAAGAGCGCCGGGGCGTAGGTCGCCAGGCCGGGCCATACCTCCAGGAAAACGACCAGGCCCAGGGTGGCTACCAGGTAGACGGCTCCCAGGGCAATGGCAACGACGACGGGCGCCTGTGGGTCGGTCTTTCGTTTGCTGGCATTCCAGTCGGCTAGCCACAGCGCCGAGTGCACGGTGGACAAGCCCAACGTCTCGATGATGGCGGCCACGATGATGGCCACAGGCAGGGGAAGGGCCAAGTGAGCCATGCTTGAGCGGGCGACAAAGTAGGCCGAGGGAAAGGGGGCTAGCCAGGGCGCAAGCTTGGCCACCAGCTTGACCAGGTTCTTTTCGACTGCTTTCACAGTGCCGTCTCCTCCTGATTGTGGGCGCCGAATGCTCGACCGTGCCTGCCAGCCTCAACAGCATGCCGTTGCAGGCAGGACACCGCCCTTGTTGCCCGTCGCGTCGGTGGACGGGGACGCGACCGTGGGAACAGCGACGGGTTGCTTCATCCGGGGTTGGCATCATTGAGCATTCGTCGTGCTGTTGCTGCCAGCCTTCTCCTCGCTGGGTTCGCCGACGAAGGTGGCTCCGGCCATGAGCATCTTCTCAACGATTGCATCCAAGCGATACGTCTCCACGAGCGCGTGCCGTACCAGTTCCGAGACACTACTCCCCTCTGCCCGCTCGACTGCTGCCAGCGCCGCCCGTTGCGTTGCCGACAGCTTGGCCGTGACCGTCTGTGTGAAGTTCATGCTGTCCTCCTTCTATTGTCTCTACCCTCATATGACCGGACTTCCAAT
>JASFHU010000578.1:0-4031 GCA_050123055.1 Anaerolineae bacterium | reverse complement strand
AAGATGACGGTGTGGCCTGTGCTCCTTCTTAGGGATAGACCTCTAGGGGATGGCTGTGGCTTTTCGCAAGTATATGGCGCTAATAGCAGGACTGACGCTGGTCTCACTGCTGGTTGGGGGCTGCAATCTGCGATCGACGAAACCGCCCCTCGGTCCATTTCCGACTGTCTCGATCCTTGACACACCCACCCCCAAGCCCCTACCCTCGCCCACAATGACGGTGGCGGCCACGTCCACCCCCGACTCTCCGAGTTGGCATCCGGCTGGCTTTGGTATCCCAGCCCAAATCGCCGTGGCTTCTGTGACCGTAGTCCCGTCCGATCCGGCGGTCATCTACCTGGCGGCGTATGAACCTGGCGGCGTCTACCGCTCAGATGATGGGGGGCAGACCTGGCAACCAGCGCGCTACGGATTGGAGTCGCTGGCGCCGATTGCCCTGACTGTGCACCCTGCCGATCCAACCATGGCCTGGGTTGGCACAGTGGTTGGCGCCTATCGGACGACTGATGGTGGCCAGAGTTGGCACCCTATGGCTGGCCTGCCCCAGATTCCCATATACGCGCTCGCTACCTCTCCAGAAGGAGCCAATCTGTATGCTGGTGGAGAATCCCCAGGCGTGTGGATCAGTAATGACGGTGGACAGACCTGGGGAGACAGCAAGCTGGCTGAACCACAGGGGAGCGTGTTAAGCTTGGCCATTGCCAAAGACGGAACAACATTCGCTGGCACAGCAGGACAAGGTCTTTGGGCCAGCCGGGATGCAGGCAGGGCTTGGCAAGCTGTGGGGGATGACCTGGCGTCCAAACATGTTACGGTGCTGCATCCTGTGCACGATGATGGCCTGTACGCCCTGGCTGATAGGCATCCCTACCTCAGTCGCGACGGGGGCGAAACGTGGCGGATGGTGGGGCCGCCCGAGTTCGAGGCGCTGTCATTTGCCGTCGAACAGGGGCCAACCGACCGTCTATATCTGGGCAGCAAGGGGCAGGGACTGGCCGTGAGCAAGGATGGTGGCGAATCCTGGACCTTGCTGAGTGGTGAATTGCGTCACGCTGATATCACCTGCCTGACAGCCGACCCCACCAATTCGGGACGAGTCTATCTGGGCACGCAATACAATGGCTTGTACCGGACGACGGACGAGGGCATAAGCTGGAGCCTGATCAGTAGCGACTTGGGTAGACCGGTCGTCGCAGCCCTGGCACAGGACCCCACCGACTCCCAGGTCCTACACGCCGGGACGTTGGATGGCGTGTATCGCAGTGAAGATGGGGGAGGAGAGTGGAGGCTGATCAGCGGCCCGATGGGCAAGCTGTTCGTTCAGGGTCTGGCATTGGGACCAGAAGGGAAGCTTGTCTACGCTGGCACGCAGTCCGGGATCTTTGTCAGTGAGGATGGCGGAGATACCTGGCGTTGGGCCGAGGACGACACGGGCGGGATTGTCATTTTCAATGTTGTGATCGATCCACACAATGTGGATCGGATATACGCCGGAAGCTGGGGACACAATGTCCTGCGCACAACTGACGGAGGGTGGACATGGGCACCTATCCACCATGGCCTGGAGACGCTCTCCGTTCACGCGTTCGCCATCGAACCGGTCGATGCTGCACGAATGCCTCTGGCTCCGCAAGTTCTCTACGCAGGTACAGTAGAAGCGGTATATCGCAGCATCGACGGCGGGGAACTGTGGCAGGCCAGCCCCCTGACCGACCGAGCCTTGACCGCCTTGGCGCTTGCTGTCCACCCAGCCAAGCCAGGGGTCGTCTTTGCTGGGACAACCGAGGGCGTGTATCGCAGCGACGACAGTGGTCAAACCTGGAAAGCAGTTGGCCGCGAGAGCCTGGAGGAGACGGTTACGGCCTTGCAAGCCGATCCTTTCGAGCCACATGGCCTCTATGCTGGCACAGAGCACCGCGGTCTCTTTCGCAGCATTGATGGCGGACAGAACTGGGAGCCGTGGGGGTTGGATGGTGCGAGTGTGTACGCGATCCTCGTAGAGTCAAACGGTGTGATCTGGCTAGGGACAGACCATGGTATCTTCAGGGGGCCTTGATCAGGCACAGATTGCGGAACTGCAGGCTCTCAAAGTGGGCACGACCGTCCTGGTAGACAGGCAGCCGGGGGCTGGACATAATCTCGATGGTATTGACGCCTGAGCGCAGCAGTTCGGGTGGCACAGGCATCTCCACGGCCGTCCAGACCGAAGCAAAGTCGGGCCGGCCGCGCAAAGGGATTGCCGGGGGCTCGAGAAGCTGCTCGTTGATCCACACCAGGTTGCCAGGCTCCTCGACCTGCATGATCTCCATGCGGAGCTGCCAGGGAATGTCCCCTGGTTCGTGAACGTAGAACTGCCCGCGCCAGCGACGACAAGGGATGGACTTGCAATGAGGGCGAGCCCAATGGGGATAGAAAGTCTCCACGTCGCTCAGCCGGATCACTACGCCGGGAGCCACAGCTTCTGCTGACTTTCCATCTCCCAGATGCTCTACCCTCTCGCTCGCTCCCTCTCCGAGCATCGCGGCCAGTGCTTCGTAGGCCGGTTTGGGTGTGCCGTCTTCGGTCAGGATGCTGTATCCACGTCTCTCGTCGCCGTCTGGAAGGCCGGCGCTCATGTTCCAGACGGCGATGCGCTCTAGCCAGGGCCAGTCTTGGCTGGCTTGCTCCAGCGCTCCCACCAAGTAGCGGCTCTGCTCATCCTCGCTGACCCGTAGCCATTGTCCTTCTGCTCCCACGGGATCGGTCGTCCAACCCAACTCGGTGGCCCAGACCGGCTTATCCTTGTCCCCGTTCCTGACCATGATGGCTCGAACGTCGGCCAGCCGGGCAAAGTTCAGACCGTCGTGGTCTCCATGGGGATCGGTGGGCGAGTAGGCAAAGCCGTAGGGATGAGCGCCCAATACGTCAAAACAGGCGCCGGCTCCGGCATCGTACATCGCCTGTAGGTAGAGCCGTTCGTCGAGGGCCGAGTCGTCGACGTGATTGGTCGGTGCCAGTCCAGCACTTATCACAAGGGCTTGGGGATCGGCAGCGCGAACCGCTGAATGGGTAGCGCACAGCAGTTCGACATAGCCGGCCGGATCTGGTGGTTGTCCTTCCCATTCGGTAGCCAGGTTGGGCTCATTCCAGATGACGTAACCCGTCACTCGCCCCTGATAGCGAGCCGCTACCTGTCGGACAAGGGCAGCATAGACCGTAACATCCACCGGAGTTGCCCATGCGGGTGGGTGATCCAGGCGCAGGATCAAGTTGAGATCATAGTATTGCGCCGCCCGTACTAGCCAGTCAGGGTATTCCCAAAAGTACTCGCCGGGTACCGGCTCAATCTCACGCCATTCCAAGAGTTGAAGCAGCCAAGTGAAGCCACCGTCCTCTGCAAGCTGCAGCATGTCATCGTCAGCGCGGATGGTGTGGATGCCTACTGCCAGGTCGTGGCTGGGTGCAGCATTGAGAAATGATGTATTGGCTATGGCGATGGCGCCTAGCAGAAGCAATTTGATGAGTGGAGAACAACGATTCATCAAACCTCCTTCACAGACAAAGATACATCAGAAGAGGATAGCTGTCAACAGGATGCTAACCATGTGCTGTAGAAGTGGGCAAGCATGGTCCTTGAGCGATCTGAGGGCAAGACGGGGCTCGACTGTCCGCGAGGGCGGGCAAGCCTTTGACAGGCCGATCATGGCGTGGTAGAATGTAATCACACGCTCAAGATGTGGACAAAGGATGAGTATGACCAGACAGGCGCCCAAGGCAGTGCATCTCGCTGCCCTACTCCGTCAACATCAGGATGACATCGTTACCACATGGGCAGAGATGGCCTACAATTTGCCTGGCACCCGATATGCTGAGCATTCGGTTGCTGAGATATGCTTGTGGCTGTCACGTGGGGTTGCAGCCGCTGTCGAGACCCTATCGACTGGTTCATACGCGGCCACAGAGGACCACCTCAGGGAGATTTCCCGCACGCGGCTGCAGATGGAATTCGATATCTCTGAAGTCACTGAGGGGCTCCTGCTGTTGAAGGAAGC
>JASFHU010000577.1:0-4032 GCA_050123055.1 Anaerolineae bacterium | reverse complement strand
CTTCCAGTCGAATCACGAAGGGGCGCTCATTGATGCCCTGCACGAGGCGGCCACGTGGGCCGCTGGGTTGGTGATCAATCCTGGGGCCTATACCCACTATTCCTACGCCCTGCGCGATGCGATTGCCGCCGTGGGGCTGCCGGCCATCGAGGTTCATCTGTCCAACATTCACGCTCGCGAGCCATTCCGCCACACCTCGGTCATCGCCCCGGTCTGCCTGGGGCAGATCAGCGGCTTCGGTTGGGGGTCCTACCGGCTGGGATTGGAGGCGCTGATCGGCTGGCTTGTGGAGCACACCGATAGTTCAGACACCTAGGTTGACAAATCTACTCAACCACTGTATGATGGCTGATATCGGAGGCACGATGATTCGGATCTCAACACGTGGGCGCTATGCGTTGCGGGCTATGGTCGACCTGGCACAACATGGCGGCAACGGCCCGATCCTGCGCCAGGATATCTCTGAACGACAGGGGATATCGGCCGATTATTTGGCCCAGATCTTCAGGCATCTGCAGGCAGCAGGGTTGGTCGAGGGAGTGAAAGGGCCGGGCGGTGGCTACCGGCTGACTCGCGACCCCGGGCTGATGCGTGCAGGAGATGTGGTCCAGGCGCTGGAAGGGCCAGTCGCGGTGGTGGCCTGCGCACTGCCCTGCCCGGACGAGGGCCCATCCTGCAATCGAGTAGATCACTGCGTGACCCACCTGCTGTGGAGGCAGGTGTCAGAGGCTGTTGCTGACGTGCTGGATTCGGTTACGCTGCAGGATCTGGCGGACCAGGCCCGACTACGTGCTCCACAAGAGGTATAGTCCTGGAGCCTGGACAAAACATCACCCAGACGAGTGGTGTGGACTGCTGTTGCAGGTTTGAAGCTGGCCAGCCGCCTTCTCTGGTCTTCCCGGTGTGGTGACTTGCCCATTCCCCGAGACTGCACTGTAGTGAGTGTGGCTTTCTGCTTTGGTTATCCCGAGTGCATGGTGTATAGTCGGGACCGGCTTGTGCCTGCCCGCTACGGGGACGTGTCGCACGGCACACGATTCAAGTAGGTCATCTCATCGCCGGCGAGTGGGGCGGTACAGGCCGAATCCGGCTCCGGAACCCTGGTTGGCTACCGTGGAAGAAAGAAGGGCAGGAGTAGCTGACTGGGTACGCCTGGTCATGAACGGATCGTGCCAGGAAGGGGTTCAATCTATGAGATCCCTGCCGGTTGCCGCGTCTGCATGCCTGGTTAGAAAGGGTAAGAATGAAACGAACTCTGCTGCATCTATTGCCGGTGATGGTCATACTTGTCCTGGTAGGTTGTTCAACGCCTCCGGTGCCAACGCCCACGCAACCTACCATGCCCACAGCCCAGCCGCCGGTGGCCAGGAGCAGCCCTGTACCTTCGATTGCTCCTACCCTGCCCCGTGCTACTGCAGCGCCCACAGCCGAGCCCTCACACACGGCCACAACCTCGCCTACACCAGCGCCTACTGCCTCTCCAACAGCTCCGGCCTCACCCACTCCAATGCCTGATCCTTTCGATCTCGTTTCTCAAGATACTCTCTTTGCCTATCTGGAGGATCTTACCAACATCCAACCCTACTCCGGCTGGCGCAATTCGGCCAGCGAGGGCGAAGCAGAAGCCCTGGACTATGTGGCCGGCACGCTCGATGGGATGGCGTATCTGCAAAGCCTGGGGATGGATCTGGAACGCCAGTCCTTCCACGTCTTTCTGGGAACCGATCTATGGGAAACGCGCCTCGACCTGGTCGTGGACGGCCAGGAGGTTGAGGTGCCCGCCGACGGACTGCGTGGCCCCCGCGATGACGTGGCGCAGGCGCTCCGCTTTGACTCTGACGGGGAGTTGAACGACGCGCAGCCGGATCCGGTGGTGGTGGAGGGTCCGGTCGTTGTCGTCCGCTCGGCGGACGAAATTCAGGCTATGAAGCCGGCTGACGTGCGGGACAGGGTCGTATTGCTGGACTTTGCCGCCATCGACCGCTCGGTGATGCAGACGAGTGTGGCGGTAGAAATAGCCTCTGATCTGTTGGAGGAGGGCCCGGCTGGCCTGGTCCTGATCACCGAGTTCTCAAACCAGCAGGGCGAGAGCCACGGTGCCTTTGTGGCCGACAACAGCGCGCTCAACTGGGTCAGGACGGAGGCTGCCCCGCCGATCCTATACGTACGCCTGGAGGACCTGGCTCCTGCTGGCATCGGGGGCTGGGATGACCTGGAGCGGATCGAATCGGCTCGCCTGATCTGGGATGTCGACGTATTCTCGCCGGGCAACTCGGGCAACCTGGTGGCCCGTATCCCTGGCGCAGATCCTGCACAGGCCATGATCTTGGGGGCGCACATCGACAGCCCGAATGCGCCCGGTGCGATGGACGACGGCAGTGGCTCGGCCGTCCTGCTGGAAGTAGCTCGGGTCCTGGATGCAGCCCAGAAGCAGCCGCCCACCGACCTGTATCTGGTCTGGTTCGGCAGCGAGGAGCTGGGGCTGTACGGCGCGTACCATTTCGTCTCCACCCACCAAGAGTTGCTTGACCGGACCCGTGCCATGTTGCAGATCGACTGCCTCACCCGCCCGCTCGATGGGCTGGAAGCTGACCTGCGTCTGGTCACCTGGCCCTACGGCCGGTTGGGTGATGATCGCCTGGTCTGGCCCGAGACCTTGGCCCAGCAAGCGGCAGAGCGGGGTGTGGAAACACAACTGGACGAAGTCTACTTTGTCTATTCCGACAACAGCACCTTTGGTGGCTTTGACGTGCCCCATGCCGATCTGATCTATGAACCGGTCGTGGAACCCAATGCCAGTGTGCACTATGCCGGGCACCTCCACGATCCCTACGACACGGTCACCCTGGCCCGTGATGTGGGCGACGTGCTGGAAGAAATGGCCCGTGTTGCCCTGACGGCAGCGTTGGATGTTGGGCAGGATGAAGCCTCTCTACGGGTTACGCCCAGGCCGGATCGCCGCGCTCTCTTTGTTGCCAGCCACACCGAGGCAGCGCACATGACCCCGGCCGGTTTCACCGAAATGGGCATGGCGCTGGCCATGGAAGGTTTTGACGTCGACCTGATTCCCTATGGACAGCCAGTGGCCCCGGCCGACCTGGAGAACGTGGACCTGGTTGTCGTGCTCCCGGTGTTGGACTACCCCACATCAGACAGCGACCTTGCCCTCTATGACGAGGACTGGACCCAGGAGGAGGTTGAAGCACTCAAAGGGTATGCCGCTGACGGGGGGCTGTTGGTGCTAACCAATAGCCGCCATCGCCTCAAGTACGGCACCCAGGGCCTGGGACCTAACGAAGACTGGGCTGACGCAAACGCCCTCGCGTCCGAATTCGGCATCACCTATCAGGATGGCGTACTTGAGGGGAGTCAAGCCCGGGCGGAAGGGGATCACCCACTGGTGAAGGCATTGAATACGCTGGAACTCGGCCAGGACAATGGCGTACCCTTTGACATGTCCAAGCAGGTCCAGGGACAGGTACTGGCATCGACCGGCGGAGCGCCGGCCCTGGCCCTGGTCGACTATGGAGCTGCTGGGGGGCAGGTCCTGGTCCTGGCGGATGTGGCTATCCTGACTTCTGGTTGGAGCGAGCCCAAAAACCTTCCCTTCTGGCGAAACCTGGCTGGCTACGCCCGCTCACGCTGAGGTTGGCGGCAGCGTCCTCAAGGTTCTGTTCCACCACCCGCTCGAGTGCAAAGCTTGCCCGGGCCAGTTTGTTGACGATCGTGGCCAACGGGCCTAGATGTCCCTCATCGGGGCCGAGGTACGATCCTCGCAGCGCCGCCTGTTCAGCAAGGTCTCCTGACCGCAACCTGGGTGGGCTCGGTCGGAGACCTTCGCCCATCAGAAGGTGCCATCCTCGCAGCGCCGCCTGTTCAGCAAGGTCTCCTGACCGCAACCTGGGTGGGCTCGGTCAGAGACCTTCGCCCATCAGAAGGTGCCATCCCCGCAGAGCTGTCTGTTCGGCAAGGTCTCCTGACCGCAGCCGGGATGGGCTCGGTCAGAGACCATCGCCCATCAGAAGGTGCCAT
>JASFHU010000576.1:0-4032 GCA_050123055.1 Anaerolineae bacterium | reverse complement strand
TATCCCCCACTGGAACTCGTCGCCGATACTCTCCCGGTTGCCATTGATGTTCCACGCTCCATCAACCCACATCGCGGTCATCCCCAACGGAAACACATCCTGCTGGCGGATGCCCTCCATCTCCTTGGGTTCCGGCGCCACACCGTGCTCGTGGATCAGCGAGTCCAGAAACGCCAGCGCCTCCACTGCCTTGTCGTCGGCTTCAAACCGGGTTTTGGTCTCGTTCAGCAACCGTCCCCCATTCTGGTACACCCACGACTCGATGTGCGCATACCGCCCGTAGAACCAGAAGCCATACTGCTCCGGCGTCCCATCCCCATCATCATCCACCGTCAGTGCCTTGGCCGCCTCCAAAAAGTCGGCCCACGTCCAGCCCTCGCTTGGATACTCCACCCCAGCCGCGTCAAACGCATCCTTGTTGTAGTACAGCACCGTCTCCACAAAGGCAAAGGGGAATGCGTGCATGTTCCCCGTGCTCTTGTCTCGGGTCACGTCAAACACACCCGAGTAGTAGTCGTCGGCCTCGATGTCACGGTCCACATACTCCTGGATGTCCAACAACAGCCCGTCGCTGATCCACTGGTCCACGTATCCAGAGCTCATGTTGAACACGCAGGGCAGGTCCCCTGCCGCGGACAGCGCGCTCAGCTTCGTCCAGTAGTCGGGTGTGCCCACCACCTCAAAATCAATCGTCACGTTGGGATAGGCAGCCGTGAACTTGTCCACCATCTCCTGTTCCTTCTCCTCGAAGGACGGATCCCACATAAAGTAGCGCATCGTGATAGGTTCTTCGGCGGGAGGGGCCTCGGTGGCAGCCGCGGGCGCCTCCGTAGCCACCGCAGGTGCCTCAGTGGCAACCTGCGGAGCCTCCGTTGCCGGGGCCTCCGTAGCCGCCGGTGCGCAGGCAGCCATCAAGAGTGCAAACATCAGAAACAGTGGCAGGAATCTGTGGTACTTCATCTTCCCATCTCCTTTCTTGGGGGTTTGTGAGAAAGACTGGATCACAACGTGCAAGGGGTCATTTCATAGGCATTCACCTCCTGGCAGATCGCTTGGGGTCCCATAACTCGACACACCCGTTTACTCTGCTACATTGAACAATGATCCCACAGCCAGCACACCTCCTGCGTCCCAGCGTGGAACAGATCAAGTGTCCAACACCCCGTTCAAGACCCGGACCGCTATGCCAGCGACCTCCATCATTGTACACCGTTTCTATGTACCTGGCAAGTGCTCGCTTCACGAATCATAGGGCGACCCTCGGGTGCATCTCAACTTTCTGGACAACTTGAGCAAATGCTTCAAGGCCCCGTCTCGGGGCCGGTCCAGCTCATGCGACACGGCTCCCGCCGCTCTTGCGAACCTTGTAGACCTATTCTGGCCTGTAGTACGCGCTCGACATACTCCCCACAAATTGCGGCAGTTCCCCATGCCCCAGCATCTGCCGGATCGCGTGCGCCTCGCCCGTGTGGAACCAATAGTGATAGGTGTTGCGGTACAGCATCGTGCCCACGCTCTCCCGCATCCGTTCACCTTCCGCCTCCAGATGGGACTGCAACTGCGTCCCGGTCAGGGTATCCAGGAACCGGTCGGCAGCCTCCGTGACAGCGCGCCACGTGGCCCACATCTCATCCAGCGGCGGCGTGCTGGCCGGTTGGCCGTGCCCTACCAGCTCGTACAGCCCCGGCGCCACAACCTTTCCCTGCCCAGCCATCACCCAATAGAACTGCTCCTGGCTGGCCAGGTGCCCCACGATCCAACTGATGCAGTTCATCGGCTCCAGACGCCGGATGCCGTCTTCAGCCGAGACCCCCTCCAGACAGCGCCTGAATTCACTGCGCGCAAAGCGCAACTGAGTAACCAACGGATGTACGCCCATCTCACTCCCCTCTCTTGGTCCTCAAAAATGCCTTCACCTCTCTGAGCCGCGCCCCGTGGAGCGGGTAGAACACCAGCGCCACGACGGCCAGCACCGATCCGATCACCGACGGGACCGTCATAAAGATCCGAAACCCCGTACCCACCGATGCAGGCTGCGTCGCCAGAGATGAATCGTACCCATAGGCCGGCATCAGCAGGCCAAAGACCACCGACACCAACGCCCCGCTCAAGGTGATGATCAGGCTGCTCATGCCAAAATACATCCCCGCCCGGTGTTGGCCCGTCTTCATCTCGTCCTCGTCCACCACGTCGGCCACGATCACATCCCCCATCAAGATCAGTCCCGCCAGCGCGATCCCGATCAGAATGGCGCACAGAACCGCCCCAACCACCGACGTCACGAACCCCAGCGGGATGACCGCCAGCCCCATCAGGGCATAGGCCAACATCAGCGTCGTGCGCGGCTCGGTGCGATTGGCCACCCACTGACGCCACGGCCACAGCGCCAGCCCGGCAGCGATGAATGCCGCAGCCAGGACGGCGCTGGTCAGGCCCTCGTCCGCCCCAATGCTATACTTCATGTAAAAGATCATCCCCGCTGCCAGCGTGTTCGTAGCAAAAAACCTCATCGTCTGCGCAATGACCACCGTCACAAAGCTGCGATTGACAAGCGTCGCCTTGAGCGCCGGGACCAAAGAAAAGTAGGCCGCCTCCTTCGAGTCCTCCGGCTCCACCATGCCCGGCAGGCCGATATACAGAGCCGCCCCCGCGATGACAGCAAAGATCACCGCCATCACCGGCCATCCCAGAGCTGCCGCCAGCGCAGCCGGAGCAGCCACCCCGATCAACAGGCCGATCGTCTGCACCACATTCATCCGCACCGACACGTCGGTCCGCTCTCGGTACCCCCGGAACATCTCTGGCAGCAGCGCATAGTACGCCGTTGACACCACCGTCCCCAAACCCTCCCAGAGAAAGAGCACCACCGCAAAATACACCAGCAGTCCAATCGCATTCTCCAGCCCGTCAAAAGGAGCAAAGAAAAGAAGGGCAAAGGTTAATACATATGGCGCCGTGCCAAACATGATGTACGGGATACGCCTTCCCCAACGCGTGTGCGTCCGGTCCGACAGATAGCCCATCACCGGGTTGTTGAACGCATTGTACACCGCATAGATCGTCATCACCGTCGCCGCCCACGTCGCTGGCAGGTGCTTGACGTCCGTATAGTAGAACAGCACAACCGCCCCCACAGCCTGGTAAGGGATGGCGTTGCCCAGGTTGGCGATACTATAAAGCCACCGTTGCTTGTTTGTCGTTTCCATGGTCTCCCCTACCCAGCCCTCATCAGGTCCCGCAACGCACGCCAGCCCAGCACCTGGATGCCCGCCGACCGGAAGGTTCCGCGCACCTCTTCGCTGCTGAACGCCTCGTAATCAGCCACCCGGCTGGGCCAGTCGGGGGTGATGGCCCTCAGCTCCGGACCATCCTGTGCTGGATGGATCAGCATATAGGTGATACCCGCCGGCAGCGTCTCCAGAAACCCCTTCACCTGCGTCGCCCGGTCCTCTGGCTGGTCGAGGGGCAGCATGCATATCTCATCCAACAGCGGCACCCCCTGCGCCTCAAAAGTCCGGAGCATCTCCTCGAACATGGCCGCCGACTCTGCGTCCACGCCCATCTCCTGCAACTCCGCCCGGCTCTTTCGCAGCAGGAACGGCGGGAGCCCATGACTCAGGGCCGTACCCACGTACGAGCCGAGGAACTGGGGATGGAAAACCGTACCCATGTGCGTATCGACGTGGGTGACGTCTATCCCCTCCGCCAGGGCGCGCTCGACCTGGGCCTCGATCTCCCGTTGCACAGCCTCCGGCTGTCCAAACTCCTGGGCCTCCTCTTCGCTCCGGTAAAAGTACCCCTCGCCATCTAGCAGCCCAGAAACAGGATCCCGCGTTGAGATCGGTCCCCAGCGATACCCATCCCACTCGCTGGTCAGCGTGGTGTGTACGCCCATATCCACCCGTTGCGCGTTGTCGCGGCAGAATGCCGCCGTCGCCGGGAACCAGGCACACGGCACCATCGTGGACGCCGCAGAGACCAATCCAAAGTCGACCAGGTCGGCATAGGCCGCCAGCGATGCCTGGCACATGC
>JASFHU010000575.1:0-4033 GCA_050123055.1 Anaerolineae bacterium | reverse complement strand
GCCGTCAGTAGTTGGTTTTTGAGCTCGGCGATGAACATCGCCTCAACCAGCGCCGCAATACTCGGGATCGACTTACCCTTGAGCGCCACCGATTCCAACTGCATCTGGACGTGGTAGGTCTTTCTGAACCGCTTGTAGTAGGCACGGTAGGCTTGCAGCCGTTCCAGCGACCGTACCTCCTCCTTGCTCCTGTAACGGGCCCGGATCTGGCCCTCCAAGCCAGCTTTGATCTCGTCCAGCGCTTCATGGCCCTTTGGGTTGGCTACCTTGGCTAGGGCGAGTACGCCCACGGCGGCCCCCGGATAGGCGGACTTCCAGGCCTCTGACACGGTGAACATGGTTCCTAGCCCTCCTCCACAACCCTGATGGATCTGCATCTACTTCCAATGCTCAACCGATGTTGCTGGAAAATTCGAGGAGTGAGGCATCCCCAGATGCCGAACGGTCCATGGGTACCCGCTCGCACTACCCGTTTCCGAACGGGCGGCGTGCTTGCTCCTCACGCTCTTTCCAACAGTATCTCAACCTTTTCAGGAGCGAGATCGAGCTCATCGCGCACGGCAACCGCCGCGGCGTGGGCCGTCAGACCCTCGGCCCGGGCGATAGTCTGCGCGGTTGGGCCCAGCCGCTGGGCCGCAACGCCCCCCACGGCAAAGATGCTGGTCACTTTGAGGAAATCGCCTACGTGCAATGGCGAGGAAAAGCGGGCCGTGCCCCGTGTGGGCATGATGTGGCTGGGGCCGATGACGTAATCGCCCAGCGCCTCCGACGAGCCCTCGCCGACAAAGATCCCGCCCGCATTCCGCACGTTTCCTACGAGCGGCCAGGGCTCGGCGACCAACAGGCACAGGTGTTCCGGCGCGTACTCGTTGGCCAGGGCCAGCGCCTCCTCCAGGTCGCCCACCACCAGGATGGCCCCCTGCCCGGCCAGCGATTCCTCAATGATCGCCCGCCGGGCCAGAGACGCCGCCTGCCGGGTTACCTCAGACTGGACCTCCTCCGCCAACCGCTTCGAGGTTGTGATCAGCAGTGCCGTCGCCATGGGGTCGTGTTCGGCCTGCGCCAACAGGTCGGCAGCAACCAGCGCCGGGTTCGCCGTCCCGTCGGCGATCAGCAAAGTCTCCGTCGGGCCGTGCAACCCCTCGATGCCCACGTCGCCATAGACCAGCTTTTTGGCCAGAGTCACAAACAGGCCCCCCGCACCGACCACCTTGTCCACCCGGGGGATGCTTTCGGTGCCGTAGGCCAGGGCGGCGATCGCCTGTGCCCCACCCAAGAGGTAGACCCCTTGCAGGCCGGCCACATAGGCCGCCGCCAGGATGACCGGCGAGCCCCCGCCCGCCGAACCCGGCGGTGTGGCGACGACGATCTCTTCCACGCCGGCCACCTGGGCCGGGATGACCGCCATTAGCAGCGAGGAGGGATAGGCTGCCGTGCCGCCGGGCGCATAGACCCCCACCCGCTGCAACGGGCGGACCATCTGGCCCAGCGCGCCGCCCTCGTCGTCCCATTCCAGCCACGATTGGTGTGGCTCCCGCTGATGAAAGGCGCGGATCCGGTCCGCCGCATGGTGCAGCGCCTCGCGTAGCTCCGCTGGCTGGGCCCGGTAGGCTGTCTCCAGGGCCGTGGCGTCTGCCGACAGGCTGTCTGCCTCTACCCCCTCGATGCGTCGCGTATAGTCGCCCAGTGCGGCGTCCCCATCGCGGCGGACGTCGGCCACGATCTGGGCCACTGCTTCCTCCGCTGAAAGGTCCCGGCCAAAAACCTCTCGCAGCCGGGCCGCCACGCCCTCCGGCAGATCTCTCTCGCTTGAACCTCGCAACCGCGCGATATGATCTCGGGCCGCGTCGAACCTTTCCACCATGCGTATCTCTGCCATAAACCCTCCTTCAGCTTACCCGCCCAGGCCGTCGATCACCCGGCGCATCTCGGCCAGGCGCAGCCGGTACGCAGCGCGATTGGCGATGACCATCGCCTGGCAGGCGACGATCTCCTCCAACTCGACGAGCCCGTTCTCGCGCAGCGTGCGACCTGTCTCGACCACATCCACCACCAGGTCGGCCAGGCCAACCAGCGGCGCCAGCTCGATGGAGCCCGTCAGGGGGATGATCTCCACCGACAGCCCCTGTTCCTGGAAGTGGGCCCGTGCCAGTCGCGGATACTTGGTCGCCACTCGCAAGCCCGTTGCCAGCCGAAAGTTGCGCTCCGCCTGGACCGGCAACCCGGCCATCACCAGCCGGCACCGGCCAAAGTTTAGCAAGAGCGGCTCATACACGTCCCGCCCGCTCTCCCAAAGCACGTCCTGGCCAACGATGCCCAGGTCGGCCGCTCCATACTCCACATAGACCGGCACGTCACCCGGCTTGGCCAACAGAAAGCGGATCGCACCCTCCGTGTCCGCCTCGTCCTCCGTCACCAGCAGTTGTCGCGATCCGTTACCCAGATCGCAGCGCCAGCCCAGCCGGCGGAACAGGTTGGCCGCCGGTTCCAGCAGCCGGCCCTTGGGCATTGCCACGGTCAACGGTTCCATCCCTCTAGCCTCCATCTCCTTCTCCCCCGCGCCATGTCACACACGCCTCCAGTAAGGCCTCTTCGCTCACCAGCCGCTCGCTGGCCTGGACTCCCTGGCCGGCCTCTTCCAACAGCCGCCAACCACCTCTGCTGCAACGCAGCAGCCGCGGGATGCCTCGCTGGCGAACTTGGGCCATCAGATCCGCCTCATCCAAACCAAGGACGTCGACCTCGACCCGGCAGCCGCGCTGCCGCAAACGTCGCACCAGGCCCAGGCAGTCGGCATGGTCACAGCACTGCATCAACAAGTCCGGGGCCGGCGATGGGGCGGGCGCGCCCTGCTGTCCCTGGATCAACAGCGCCCGCTCAATGCCCAGCCCAAAGCCGACAGCCGCCAGCGGGCGTCCGAAATTGGCGATCAATTCGTCGTAACGGCCGCCGCTGCTCACTGCCCAGCCGAGACCCGGGGCCACCCCCCGGAACGTGATACCGGTATAGTAGTCCATGCCCCGCACCTCGCTCAGGTCCAAAATGACCCGCTCGCCCACGCCATAGGCTTGTAGCAGGCGGTACACCTCGGCCAGCCGTTCCAGGGCGGCGAGGGCCTTCGTGCCCTGGCTCAGGCTGGCGCTCAGATCCTGCGCCTCCTCCAACACCTCCGGCCCTCCGACCAGATCGGGCAGGCGCGTGAGCAGGTTGTATTGCTTCCCCCGCTGGCCGCCCTGGGCCAAGGCGTCGGCCAGGCGGGCGCGGTTCTTGTGATCGATCGCCTCCCGGATGGGCGCCAGGACCTTGCCCGGCATCTCGCGGGTCAGCACCCGGAAGAAGGCCATCTGGCCCAGGTTTACCTGGAACTCGCCCAGGCCCAGCGCCTCCAGGACCGCGATGGCCAGGGCCACGACCTCAGCGTCAGCCGCGGCCGTGTCGGCGCCGATCAGCTCGACGCCCGCCTGGGTGAATTCGCGCTTGCGACCTGCTTGTGGTTCCTCGTGGCGAAAGAGGCTGCCCATGTAGCAGCAGCGCAGGGGCATCGGCTGGTCGAACAGTTTGGTGGCTGCCATGCGCGCCACCTGGGGTGTAAAGTCGGCCCGCAGCGCCAGCGTGCGCCCCCGGTGATCGAAAAAGCGGTACATCGCCTCCTCCAGCTCGGCGCTGGCTCCCACCTTCAGGTTCTCATAGTATTCATAGGTCGGTGGGATCACCTCCTGGTAACCCCAACGGGCAAAGCACTCGCGCACCGTCGCCTCAGCCTGGCGTCGTCGGGCCGCCTCCACAAGGAAGCGGTCCTGCACGCCGTGCGGAATCTGGCTTCGTCCCGACTCGCGGGATACGTTCATCCTCTTCGGTGTCATCACTGCCTGACCTCCTTGAGCCTGGCAAACAAAAAAGACCGGTCCCTGGACCAGTCTTTGCGGATGAGGCTCCGGCCTTGTGCCCCCACGGGCTATGAGCGGCACTCGCGCCCCGGCGAGCCTCATCCTAGGTCTTATGATGATGGATAGGAGACAGCAGGGCCGGCCGC
>JASFHU010000574.1:0-4033 GCA_050123055.1 Anaerolineae bacterium | reverse complement strand
AGTACTTGGTCCGGCAGGGATTCAACGTACTGGACCCCAACTACCGGGGCAGTACCGGCTTTGGCCTGCCCTTCCGGGAGGCGATCAAGGCCGGAGGCTGGGGCAGCCTGGAGCAGGAGGACATCCAGGCTGGAATCGAGGCCCTGTTCGCGGCCGGCATCGCCGAACCGGGCAGGGTGGGGATCACCGGCACGTCCTACGGGGGATACTCGGCTTGGTGGGCCATCACCCGCTTCCCGCCCGAGACGGTCGCGGCTTCGGCGCCTATCTGTGGCATGACCGACCTCGTCGTCGACTATGAGACGACGAGGCCCGACCTGCGTCCGTATAGCGAGGAGATGATGGGTGGTAGCCCGGACCAGGTCCCCGAACGATATTACGAGCGCTCGCCTATCCATTTTGTGCCGGAGATCAAGGGCCGCTTGCTCATCATCCAGGGGCTCCAGGACCCAAACGTCACCCCAGAAAATGTACGGACCGTGATCGAGGCCCTTGACAAGGCCCGCGTTCCGTATGAGCTATTGGCCTTTGAGGATGAGGGGCACGGCATTTCCAAACCCAAGAACCAGAAGACGCTGTACCTGCGGCTGGGCGACTTCTTTGAGAAGGCCTTTTCAGATTAGCGTCCGGTCGAGCGACTTCTTAAGAGTTGGAGGGCACCATGCGCATCCATCGGATCGCAGTTCGCGAAACCAATTGTTATCTGCTGTGGGGGCGGCAAGGCGTGATCCTGATCGACCCTGGCCCGCCCGGCAGCGCACCGGCCATCATCGCCGGCGCGACCGAAGCCGGCGTCCGGCCCGAGGAGGTATGCCTGATCCTGGTGACTCACGGCCACCTGGACCACTATGGTGCGGCGGCCGATGTCCAGGGCTGGTGTGGCGCGCCGGTGGCAGCTTACCGGGGAGAGGCTGAGTTCAGCCAGGATCGACGCAATGCTCTGCCTCCTGCCCAAACGGTTCGCGGCAGCATTGTCCGTGGATTCTACCTTCTCCTTTCGCCCCTGGCCCGCTTCACGCCGCTGGAGGCCGACGTGGTTTTGGAGGACAAGGCAGACCTGCTGACCTATGGCGCAGAGGCCTGGGTGGTACACCTGCCCGGTCACTCGCCAGGCTCGCTGGGTGTCGTCACCCCCGACGGAGACGTCTTTGTCGGCGATCTGTTCGTCAACTATACGATGCCCAGCCAGCCCCTCTATCTTTCCGATGTGGGGGACTGGCAGCAGAGCTATGAGCGTGTCCGGCAGCTCAGGCCACGCATGATATACGTGGGTCATGGCGAGCCCTTTTCCGGCGTCGACCTGGCCGACATCTACCCGGCCCGCTACCAATATCGCTGGTGGGTGCGATAGAAACCCAGACCTGACAGGTTTCGGGAGAGTGGGTCTGGGTTCGGGCCAATCGAACCCTGTATGTATGGGGAAACCACTCAGCGCTGTAAAAAACCTGTCAGGTCTCCAATACCACAGGAGACATCAATGCCCGAAGAACTACGAGTCCTGCTCAGCACCTTTGCTCTACTCTTTGTCGCCGAGTTGGGTGACAAAACGCAACTGGCCGTCATCAGCATGACGGCCAAGCACAAGATGCCCATCTGGATCTTTGTCGGCGCCACGCTGGCCCTGGCAGCGGTCACACTCATCGGCGTGCTGGGGGGAGAGCTCCTCACGCGTATCATCCCCGAGATGGTCCTGCGCAAGATCGCTGCCGTGCTTTTTGTGGGCATGGGCATCTTGATGTGGTTCGAGAAGCTGTGAGCACACGAACCTGTGTCCCCATCGAAAAGACCTGGGGCTGATACATGGATGGCGCGACCCTCCGGACCGGACCGTGCAGAAGGGCTACTCTTGCTCTTTGAGCAACCCAAATCCAAATGCCAGCGTCAGGGCAGCAAAGGTTGCCAGTATGGCTCCCAGCAGCCAACGGCGCTTCCCGAGTGCCATACCCGCGGCGATACCCAACCCGACCCCTGCCACACGATCCACGCCCTTCACCATTCCATCCGCCGCTTCTGGCGTGTGGCCGCGTTCTACCAACGACCACTTGAGGATCGGACCTCCATCGATCCCCGGAATGGGCAGCAGGGATGCTGTGCACAGAAAGGTATTCATCCCAACTGCGGCGTTCGCCACGTCGCGCGGCACCGATTCCTCTCGGGTGAACCTTCGAAACAACAGGGCCAAGGGGAGGAGCAAGGCATTGAATACCGGCCCACCGAGTGCTCGGAGAATATGCTGGCTCGGCGTAACCGTCTCATCCTGGATGTCATGGTAAACAACCAGCGGCATGCCCCACGTGACGCGCAGCGCATCCATGGGCTTTCCGACAAGCCAGGCCGCCGCCGCATGGGCAAGGTTGTGGCACCACTCTGAGCCCAGAATGGTGGTCATGGTCAACCCACCGACGCCCAGTCGCTTCCACCACGACCGATCGGAGTGGCCCCGGCCCGCAACCCAGGCCATGATCGCCCACACGGCCAGCTCAGTCAGGGGCATCCAGGTATTGCCTTTGACCACGACTCGTGTGCCAAAGACGTGTCCCACGATGGTCACCTCGTCATCCGGTTTCACAACGGCCGGTTTCTTCATTGCCTAGGTCCTTGTGGTGCTCGGTTCCTCGTCTATCCCCGCAAACAGATCACGTTCCACCTGCTCATCTTTGAATGGCGGTACGATGCGGGTATATAGATCATAGCGGTACATCCACCTACGAAAAAGATCAAAGACGCGGCCATCGCCACCTGACATCTGACTGGCATAACACCGCGAAGCCCGCAGACTGGCCTCGAACCAGGGTGCGACGTGGATCTTGGTCGTCACCGTTCGCTCCACATCAACCAGGCGCTTGAAATCGACGTCTTTGTTCCGGCCCATCGCGGCCGGATCCTGACCAAACAGGGGCAGCACCCTGACCATGAGCCTGACCAATCTTTGGGGAAAGACGGTATAGTACAGCTTCTGCGGTTGGTGGGCCGGCAGACCACCGTCTAGCTGGCCCGGAAATCGCTCCGGGTCGCCGGCAGCATGGAAAGCCAGGGTCGTGGCCTGGTGCATCTTGACGTGGTCGGGATGGAAGTAACCGCCGGTTGCATCGAAAGTGAGGACAACCTGGGGCCGGATGCCCCGGATGAGTCGCGTGATCCGTCCCACCACTTCTTCCATCGGGGCCTGGAACAAGCAATCCGGGTTCTGATTCTCCGGAGTGTTCTCCATGCCAGAGTCGTGATACCCCAACAAGTGCACGCCACTCAGGCCCAGATGGCCTGCCGCACACTCGAGTTCAGCCATGCGTAACTCGGCCACAGAATCGTAGCCAGCGAGCAGCTCCGGATCGGCATGGCCCACCTCACCACGCGTGGCGCAGACATAGTGGACGGCGACCCCGTGGCTGGTGTAGCGAACGATGGTCCCCGCCGGTCCAAAGGACTCGTCATCAGGATGGGCAAAGGCAACCAAGAGACGCCGATCCGCGTCCGTAGCCTTGAGAATGGTTGATTCTATCACAGCAATGTTATTGCGACGCCGTTTTCCATTGATCCAAGACCCGGGCCACGGCGCCCTCCACCTCGGCCCGGGCATCCCACCGGTCGTGGCCAGTGGCCAGGAGCGTATCGTACGAAGTCTCTTGGTGGCGGACATGGGCTACGACGGCCAGGCGGATCGCCTCCTCGTCAAAGCTCTTGGCTGCGGCCGAGCGGCCCACGCGCCCACTGTACTTCAGACAGGCGTGTTCGGCGATGGCAACCTCCCGGCCAGGCGGACAGCCGGGGTAGAGCTCGCGCACGCGCTCCGCAAACTGGTCTACGTACTCGCGGTCCAGTTCCGCCCGGCGTACCGCGGCCCGCTCGCGTCGCCGGGCCCGGGCGTCCTCGTCGGCCAGGCACTCCTCTTCCGCCTGGTCCAGCGCCTCCGATTCGACCAACAGCCCCTGTCGTTCGTACCGTTTTCGAGCTCGACTCCAACGGAGAACGACGGCGCACAGGGTGGAGTGTTTGCGCGAGCGACGGGTCAGTGCCGCGTCGCCGGCCGGCAGAA
>JASFHU010000573.1:0-4037 GCA_050123055.1 Anaerolineae bacterium | reverse complement strand
TGTTCCGGTGTCAAGAGGCTCGTCACCGCACCCTGTTCTCCGTAGTCAAAGATCAGTCTCAGGTAGATGCCATCGCCCAGGCAACCCAGGCGGTCATCGGTGAACTTGACCGGGGGCACACCGGCTTGCTCTTTGTCATTCCGGTTAGCCAAGTTTACGGACTGCACAAGGAAAGTGAGAGTGATTGATGTACAAGCGTATTCTGATCCCTCTTGACGGCTCGGCATTGGCCGAACAGGCACTGCCCCATGCCATATCCCAAGCCAGGCATTTCCAAGCAGAGTTGATCCTGCTGAGAGTCGTGGAGCCATTCGCGCACGTTGGAGGCATGTCGCTAGCGGGCCTTGAGCGGATAAGGCAACAGACGAGAATCTGGGTTGACGAGTACCTGGAGCGCATTGCTGCCGACATCCAACAATATGAGATTCTGGCCCAGAAGGTCACGATCGAAGGGCGCCCTCACACAGGCATTGCAGAATTTGCCGAGACGAACCGGGTGGATCTGATCGTGATGTCCACGCGTGGGCAATCGGGCCTTAGCCGCTGGTTGATGGGCAGCGTGGCCGACCGCGTGGTACGTGGTGCTACAGTCCCGGTGCTGCTGGTGCGGGCCCGGAAAGAGAAGGAATAGTCGAAGCCGACCCGGTTCCTAGAGCGGCGTGCCTGGATTGTTGCGTTGCGTGTCACCGACGCAGGCATGTCCGTTCGTCAAATGGGCCAAGATTGGAGAAGATCGTGGCCTCTGAAGAGGAAGCGGCTATGCGGTTGTGAAGCGAAGTGAATATGAACGAAATCCTTTTCGAAGTGAGCCTGATTCTGATTCTGATCTTACTTAATGGTTTTTTCGCCGCGACTGAGATGGCTGTCGTTTCTGCACGGAAGAGCCGCCTACAAGCCTTGGCCGGTGACGGTCACCTCGGCGCTCAGCGCGTGCTGTCCCTGCAACAGGATCCTGGGCGCCTTCTCTCCACTGTACAGATTGGCATCACTCTGGTTGCGACCCTGGCTTCGGCCGTTGGCGGGGCAAGCGTGGTCCGCTTCCTGGAACCCCGGCTGGCGGCGCTGCCCCTGCCCTGGTCATCGATCTATACCGAGATAGTGGCCTTGCTGCTGGTAGTGACCGTAATCTCGTATCTCACCCTGGTTCTGGGCGAGCTGATGCCCAAGGAACTGGCGCTGCGCCGGGCTGTAGCCTTGTCCACGACGTTAAGCGGGCCGCTGGACCGGCTCTCGCGCCTGGTGCGCCCACTGGTATGGCTCCTCAGCCGGTCCAGTGACCTGGTTCTGCACCCGGTTCTTCGCCTGGTTGAACTGCTGTTCCCTGCGCGAGAAGCTGAAGATGAGATAACCGATGAGGAAATTCTGGCCATGTTGCGCGAGGGTGTAGCCGCTGGTGCTTTTCACCCTTCTGAACAGATGCTGGTCCGGGGAATATTCCGCTTCGCTGATAGGCCGGTACGGGAGATCATGAAACCCCGCACCGACATCACGGCTGTGGCCGCCGACATATCATTGGCCCAGGTGTTGGCTCTGGCCCGCGAGTGGGGACACACCCGCTACCCGGTATACGAAGGCGATCTTGACCAGATCGTGGGCGTGGTGCACATCAAAGAGTTGTTGCTGCGAGGCGACAATCTCCATGAGATAGTCAGGGAGGTGGCCCGAGAACCGCTGTCGGTACCAGGCAGCCTGCATCTAATCGAGATGCTGCGCCAGTTCCAGGAATCCAGCACACACCTGGCCATCGTACTGGACGAATATGGCGGCACCGCTGGGCTGGTCACCCTCGATGACCTGTTGAAAGAAATGATTGGCAGTATCGAGGATGAGTACTCACACCCTGAGCCCGGGCCCAGACGTTACTCCGATGGCAGGCTGGCAGTGCCCGGGACGTTGTCCGTCTATGACCTGGCGGAGATGCTAGATGTGGCCATACCTGAGAAAGCCCCCTACGAGACGGTGGCCGGCCTGATCCTCTATTTTTTGGGTCACATCCCACAACCGGGAGAAGATCTGGTATACCAAGGTTACAGACTGATCGTCCAGGAAATGGAGGCCCGAAAGATCAGCCAGGTGATGATTATCCCTCTGCCCCACCGAGCGGGGGGGTGAGCATCCGGATGGGAGGAAGGCGAATGTCTGAACGCTGGGATTCCAGTTGAGAGGGCGAAATATCTGTAACAAGAACGCGGGGGGATAGAGCGCCTTGCCTTCATCAAACGGATTGGGAGAAGCGACCATAGGGGAAGAGAGAATCAGGAACCGAAGGATCCTGTTCCTGGCTCTGGCTGTGTTGGTTGTGCTCTCCCTGGTGATCGGGGAATGTTGCCTGCTGGTCGTGTAGCTACAGTGAGAGACTCCAACGAGGGCGAGCTGTATGCCACGGTACAGGTAGCGTTGGCCCGGTCAGGGGCGCCGGACTAAACTTCCCCCGCGCTCCTCCACGACCGGTTTGCGGCCCAGGACACGCCAACTGTGCCCTGGGCAACAAAGGAAGAAGGTAATCCGGGAAAGGAACCATGCTTTACCAGAGGGAGGTTGAACGGATGTACAAGCGCGTTTTGATACCTCTTGACGGCTCGGCCCTGGCTGAACAGGCACTGCCCCACGCCATCGCCCAGGCCAAGCACTTCGAGGCAGAACTGATCCCTCTGCAGGTTCTCGCCCTATTGCCAAGCCCCCCGCTCTTGGGAGAAGTGGCCCGAAGTCGAGCGAAGGCTTCCTCAAACGTTTTGGCCCGCGAGTACCTGGAACGTGTCGTAGCCAGTGCTCAGGAACATGACATCCCAGTGCAGGTGGCAACTGCGCAAGGGAGTCCTCCTGTGGCAATCACCAGATTTGCAGAGGCACACCGCGTCGACTTGATCGTGATGTCCACGCGTGGGCAATCCGGACTGAGCCGCTGGTTGATGGGCAGCGTGGCCGATCGCGTGGTACGTGGGGCCACGGTCCCGGTCTTGATGGTGCGTACGCGGAAGGAGAATGCGTAGTGGCGAGTTCCTGCGACATAGGGGCGCAATGTGCAGTTTGGCGACGTCTCGACTGGGGATCAGGCCCTTTGCACCACATTTGGTTGCGGACCAGGTTGGGAGCGTGATTGTGGAGAGGAGGAGGTGATGCAACGCTTCAAGAACATTCTCGTAGCCGTTGATGAAAAAACTGAGAACAGGGCGGTCGTCGAACGGGCCGTGACCCTGGCTCAGCGAAACCAGGCCCGCCTGATGGTCGTCAACACCGTCAAGGAACTGCCCTGTCCGGCACCTGCACCGGATATCCCTGAGCCACTCTTGGACATTGACATCATCGACGAATGGCCCCCCGATGCGGACCGACCAGCCGGGCCGGAGCCGCCGGTGGCCCTCAGGGAATGGCCCCAAGGTGCTCAGATGCCGGTCGCAGAACCGGCTGTGGCGATTCGAGAGCATGTCATCGAGGAGAAGAGCCAGCTTCTGGAAAGGTGGGTGGAGTTGGTGCGGCGGAGCGGGGTCCCGGTTGGCGGCAAGGTGTTGTGTGGAACGCCGTTTCTTGAGATCATCCGCGAGGTGCTGCGCAACGAACATGACCTGGTGATGACCACCGCTGAGGGAAGTGGCGGCGTGAAGGAAAGGCTCTTTGGTAGCACGACAATGCACCTGATGCGCAAGTGCCCTTGCCCGGTGTGGGTGATCAGACCAACCCAGCCTGAACGGCATACCCGCATCCTGGCCGCCGTGGATCCGGGCCCCTCCGACGAGGGGAAACACGCCATCAACATCAAGATCATGGACCTGGCGACTTCCTTGGCCCGGCGGGACCAGTGCGAGCTGGCTGTCGTCCACACCTGGACCTTTCCTGCTGAGAACTCCTTGAGAAGCGGGTACCTCGTGGCATCAGATGAGCTGGACAGGTTCGTCAGTGACGCTCGAGACTTGCACAGGCGCAGGCTTGCCGAACTCTTGCAGCCGTACCCCTTACAGGAACTGAAGGCCCAGGTGTATATGTTGAAGGGTGAGCCGGGACACTGGATTCCCGAGTTGGCGGCTAAGCTGGGGATAGGA
>JASFHU010000572.1:0-4039 GCA_050123055.1 Anaerolineae bacterium | reverse complement strand
GATTCGACCTTTGCCGGGCCGACGCTGCAGCGGCCGCTGGCTCTGGGCGCCGATTACGTGGTGCACAGCCTGACCAAATACCTCAACGGCCATGGCGATGCCCTGGGCGGTATCCTGATCGGTCCGAGCAAGGGTATCCGGCACATCCGCAAGGAGATGCTGGTTCACCTGGGCGGCGCGATGAGTCCCTTCAACGCCTGGCTCATCCTGCGCGGCCTGGCGACCCTACCGCTGCGAATGGAGCGCCATTGCCAAAATGCCCTGGAGGTAGCACGCTTCCTGGAGGTCCATCCCAAGGTGCAGCGGGTGGTCTACCCCGGGCTGGAGAGCCACCCCCACCACCCATTGGCAAGCTACCAGATGTCGACTGGCGGTGGCACGCCTGGCTTTGGCGGGATGCTCACCTTTCAGTTGAAGGGTGGTTTGGGGGCGGCCATCACCCTGGCGGAACGGATCAAGCTCTTCAAGTACGCCACTTCGCTGGGACACGCCCATAGCCTGTTGTTCTACTATCCCACCGACCTGTACGTCGACGCAGTGTCGTATCTGAACGACGGGCAAAAGGCCCGCATCCGCGAGTGGATGGGTGACGGGATCGTCCGGGCCAGCATCGGATTGGAGAATCCCAAGGACCTGATTGTCGACCTGGATCGGGCTCTGCGAGGCCGCAGCTTCAAGGGGCTGGTGGGGCCACTGGCCTACCGGTTGCTGTCATGACGGGAGGTCCGCTGGAGGGTAAGAATGAAAGCCTTATACAGATATCAATGGTATCAAGAAATCTATGAGCAAACACCGAATATCCATAAAGAGGCAAGAGCATTTGCCGAAAGGATAGGACTTGACAAGCTCAAGGATGACATTGGTTTGTATCCTGGGAGTTCTGCGCGTCCAGGCAATCTGCCCAGTTATGTCCTCGATGAAATCATTGCCATGAATCGAGGTGGCAAGACCCCCGGTGTTAGAAGTATTGAAGACCAATTAAGAGACGTTGTGAAGAGCGTTTATGGAGACGAATACGACGCCGTCGCAGCCAACACTTGTGAAACCTGCTTGCGCATTGCAGCGACAACGCTCTTTCAACCGCCTACCATGCGCCTGGGCGACGCTTATAGGGGCAGAGTGATCATGCCCTATGCCGAAGATATCGAATGGCTGGGGGGATATGGCAGAGCATTCCCTCCACGCTACAAAAACCTTTTGGTGGACAGAACCGTATCCGGGGGAGAACTTGGCGTCGAGGGCAAAAGCTTGTTCAATCTGGATATTGTCTATGTCAGATTGGATGGCGCCAGATACGATTGTCATGGTGTCAGATGGAATCCAACGCCGCTTCTTACGAATGTAGATGCGGAAAAGAGCGCCGAAGCGATAGCAAAAGCGGCACAAAGGCAAGCGGCAAACCTGGTGGGATTTGCAGCCATCGGCTATGACACGCCTAGTTATGGACACGGTGCACTGGATGGTAGCGGAACCCCGATTCTACTGAAAAGAATCACCGAGATTGCTGACGAATATCAAGTGCCATTCATCGTCGATACAGGCGGCTCCATACCGATCATTGGCCTAGATCCGAGGAACATCGGGTGTGATATTATCACCTACAGCATGGACAAAGCAGGGCGAGCACCCTGTTCCGGTTTGATGATCGGAAAAGACGAGGTGATGTCACAGATAAGAAAAGGGATGGGATTAGGAGGACAACGGTATGGCGAGACTTCGTCGCACGGCAAAGCGGTGCATACATACAGCGATCCCGGAAGGGACACCCTTGCGGGGCTGGTCGCCTACTTGAAAACGCTGCGGGACAGACCGCATCTGGTCACAGACCCCATTGATAGGTACCACGAAATCTTGTTAGAGGAGTTTGAGGACCTGGAACCCGCTTGGGCGAAGGAAAAACTGATTATCACCAAAACCTATCAATTTGGTGGAACTGAAATCAACTTCGAACGTACCTGGGAGGGTGGGCGACGAGGTATGCCCATCTATACGCTGGAGGATCTGTGGGCCAATACGAATCCTGTCGTTTCTGCTCAGGATGTCATGGGGGTTGAACCGGCTACGATCTATGCCGGAAAGATGTTTGTCACACCTGGGTTGGGAACCCTGGATGTGGAAGGGCATTTGATTGAAGACTATGCTCGATTAGCAGCCAAGAGCTTGGTAGCTGCTCTCAATATTGTCAACAAATATGCAGGGCTGACGGCCTGAATCGTTTTTCAGTTTGCTACTGCACCACCAATCCAGGAAATCGCCAACCTGGGGCGCAAGTTCCGGGTAGGCCTGGCCTTTGAGGGTGATCGGTTGAGTATCGAGACATGGGAGAATGGCACGCTCGCGGGAACCCTCATCAGCAGCGCCAAAGAGTGAGATAGACGGCAGCGGTGCAAAGGGCACGATCTATGCCCACACGGTGGCGGGTAACATTGGCGTGGTCCGCCGCTGAGACTGGACGTCGAGACCCCGCTCGTTTCACGTTTCACCTGTTTTGTGCTAGAATGCTCGCATGTTCGAAGTCGTTTTTCTCGGCACTTCGGCTTCTGCGCCCTCGATCCGGCGCGGGTTGCCGGCCGCCGTCGTCATGCACAGAGAATACCGCTTCCTCGTGGACTGCGGCGAGGGCACCCAGCGCCAGTTGCTGCGCAGCGGGCTCGGCTTTCGCCGCTTGGACAAGATCCTGCTGACCCACGGCCACCTGGACCATATCCTGGGGCTGGCGGGGCTGGCTTCCACCTTTTCCCGGTGGGAGATGATCGATCACATGGAGATCTATGGGGGCAAGTGGGCGCTGGACCGGGTTGAGGCGCTGATGAAGGTGGTCTTTGGGCGCTACCGCCCGCCCATCCGCCTGGTGCTCACCGACCTGGAGCCGGGGATCGTCCTGCAGGATGATTCCTTCCAACTGAGGGCCTTTCCGGTTACCCATCGCGGGCAAGGGAATTTCGGCTTTGCCTTCGAAGAAAAAGCCCGGCGCCCCTTCCTGGTGGAAAAGGCCCAGGCGCTGGGCGTGCCGGCGGGCCCAGAGCGTGCCCGGCTGGTGCGCGGCCAGAAGGTCACTCTGCCCGACGGCCGGACCATCCGGCCCGACGAGGTGCTAGGACCATCCCGTCCGGGCACCAAATTCGTCTTTGTCGGCGACGCGGGCCGCATCGATGACCTGGTGGAACCGGCGCGGGGGGCCGATGCGCTGGTTATCGAGGCTACCTACAGCAGTCTGGAGGCTGACGTAGCCCGAGAGTTCGGACATCTTACTGCCCGGCAAGCAGCGGAGCTGGCCAGGGCGGCAGGTGTGCGGCACCTGATCCTGCACCACCTCTCCCGTCGCTACCGCGAGCGAGAGATCCTGGCTGAGGCCAGGCCCATCTTTGCCGAGACCGTCGTCGCCCGTGACCTGGACCACTTTCAGATACGGCGTGACGCGCCCCTGCTCAAGCTGGATCGGGGCGGGACCCAGCGCCAAGTCACGGTCAGTGAGGCGTGAGAGGCCGCCGATCGCGGCCCAGGTGACAGGCTACTCCTGCGGCTCTCCCAACTCCTCCACCGGCGTGTCAACGTACTTGTCGCCGATCTCGATAAGCATGCGGGGGATATCATCGATGATGGGGTATTTGCGGCCGCAATCTGCCTCCTGGCAGACCAGCCAAGCGTCATCGATGAGCTCCAACTGGCCCGGATCGTCGCCCGGCTTGCGCGTCTCACCAGAGACGCAGGCCGGACAACGCAGTATGTCCAGCAAATCCTGACTGACCATTCTCTGCCTCCTCGACGAGTGCTTTGCGGCGGAAATGGCATATTAGTCGCAGGTTGAGCACGCAAAGCACCTTGGCAGTTGGGCGACGAGTACTCAGACTGGACAAGGGCGCGTGCCCAACTGCACTGGATAAATGCGGAGTCATTATAGCACAAACTGGGTGCGGGCTCAATTTGGGAGCAGGAGGAGTAGGACGAGGAATCGCCGGTTGTGGGAACCTTCGAGCTATCAAGGCCGTCTTAGGAGCAAGAGAAAACTAGGAGTATGGATGACCCAACAGTATAACAA
>JASFHU010000571.1:0-4039 GCA_050123055.1 Anaerolineae bacterium | reverse complement strand
GGAACGCCCCCCCCACCCTTGTAGCGTGCCAAAGATCTGTGCGTCGCGTCCATTACCTGAATGCCGGCTGAGAGAAAGAATAAACGAGGATCCAGCAAAGGAGGTTCGCGTGAAAAGGCTCATGCTTTCTGTCATGGTGTTGGCGCTGTTGCTCCCGGTCGTTCCTGTCACCGCTCAGGAAACCACGACCGTGACCATGGTGCATTTCTCCGACTATCATTCGCACGCCCTACCCTTTTATTCAGAAGGGCAGGACAATACGGCTGGCATTGCCCGGGCCGTGGCCTACCTCAAGCCCATGGCCGACGATCCAAATACCCTGATCTTTAACGGGGGGGATACCATCAATCATGGTACGCCGGCCTGGTCCGACAAGTACATGTGCGCGGAATGGCCCTGGTTCAACGGCATCGTGGACGCCATGGCCTTTGGCAACCACGACGCCGATTATGGTCCTGAGGTCTTTGCTCAGTGCCAGGCCACTGTCACCTTTCCGATTCTGAGCAGCAATACGCTGGATGCCGCGGGGCAGCCCCTGTTCCAGCAGGACGGCAAGACCTATGTGGTGTTCGAGGCCGGCGGCGTCAAGATCGGCGTCTTGGCGGTGGCAGGCTCCGACTATGTGAACCTGCTCAATCCCGAGACGAGCCCAGTCGAAGGTGTGTCCTTTTCCGACCGCATCGCGGCGGCCCAGGACGTGGTGCAGGCTCTGCGCGACGAGGAGGGCGTCAACGCCGTAGTGGTGATTGGACACTCCCTCTACGAAGACGACCTCGAGCTGGCCCAGGCGGTGCCGGGCATTGACCTCATATTCGGTACCCATAGCCATCGCAAGCAGGAGTTGATGCGCATCGAGGGCACGGATACCTACTATATCGCGCCCTATCAGTACCTGACCTACATGAGCCAGGTGCAGTTTACCTTCACCGACGGCGAATTGAGCGACGTTTCCGGGGAGCTGGTGCGCATGAGTTCTGACCTGCCGGAGGACCCAGCCATCGCGCAACAGGTTGCCCAGATGCAGGCCGACCTGGAAGCAGATCCAGAGTACGCGGCCCTGTTCGAGTCTATCGGCGAGGCCGGCGTCGAACTTTCCACCGAAGGCAAGGAGAGCAGCGAGTCGCTTCTGGGCAACTTTGTGATGGACATCTTCCGGGCACAGGCAGGGGCCCACATGGCGCTGTCGACCGCCAGCAGTTTCCGCCAGCCGATCCCGCCCGGCGAGATCCTGGAGGAGGAGCTGCGCACGGCGCTGCCCTACACCAACGTGATCTATGTCTACGATCTGACGGGCGCACAGGTGCAGGAACTGCTGGATCTCAGCGCCTCGTACGTGGGCTCTGACTTTTTCTCGCAGGTATCTGGGGTCCGCTTCACCATCGCAGGTGACCAGGCGAGGGACGTTCAGGTCCTCAACAACCCGGACGATCCAGGTTCCGGCTACAGCGCCCTTGACCCGGCGGCAACCTACAACGTGGCGACGACCAACTATCAGGGCCTGTATGCGAGCGGCTACAAGGATCTCTTTGCCCAGGCAAGCTACGTGGACACGGCCATCGACGTACGGGACGAGGTCCGGAGCTTTATCCAGGAGAACAGTCCGGTCACGGCAAGCCTCGATGGACGCCTGGCGACTGGCGCTCCGACCGCACCAGAGGAGGTACCGGACACGGGCGGGAAGCCGGTTGGCCCGTTGACCGTCCTGCTGGTTGGCGTCATCCTCGTTGCCGCTGGCCTGCTGCAGCGGCGCACGGCCTTGTGCAGGGCTGGTTAGTACACGATGTCTGAGACCTTCCTGGAAGCGGCTTTCTGCGAAAGCTTGAGCTTCCAGGAAGGTTCATGATTTGCGCTTGCCATCTGTCCTGTTCCTGGCCATCGTTGTGGTCGTGGACGCCAGCCTCTTGTGCTGGAGGTCGAGCGCGAGCAACCGGGGGCCAGCATCGTCGACCCCGGCGACGCGCTGTGATGGGCGCTGGCGACCGTCACCACGGTGGGTCATGGCGACGAGTACCCGGTCACGGCTATGGGGCGGGTGGCAGCTGTCGTGGTCATGGTGGTCGGGATCGCGCTGTGGGGGTGCTGGCCAGCAGCCTAGCAGCGGCCTTTGTCGGCCCTCGCCAGTGCAGGCGGACAGACGACATCCCCGGCCTGGAGGAGAAACTGGACCGCGCCATCGAGTCTCACGCAGTGCCTGCCAGGCGTGCCGCAATCCACGCATCCAGCGTGGTCGCCGGCGCGCCCAGTAGTTGATTGGCCTCTGTGGGGTCGCCCGGCTCGCCGACCTGTTCAAAGTAGGCCATGAGCCCGGCAAAGAAGCCGAGCATCTGGTTGCCGGTCGATTCGGCGCTGGCCCGGGCCGCTTCGATGGGCATGACCGGGACCGATTCCACCTCCGGATGGAAGGCCTGGCAATAGCGTTCCAGGGCCTCCAGCGTGGTGATGGCCTCGGGGCCGTGGATGAAGAGTCTCTTGTTGGCTGCTGCACCCGTCTGGTAGGCCGCCGAAACCATGCGGGCCATGTCGTCGGCCGCGAACCAGTGGTTGGGCGTGGGCTGGTTCCCGATCAGCAGAGGCTGCCCGCCCCGGGCAAAGCGCGGAAGCTGCTCCATGGGCCAGGTGGGGCAAAAGATGGTGTAGGGCACGCCGCAAGCCTGGATGGCCTCTTCGGCGGCCAGCTTTTGGGCGGTCATGGGGAACCAGCCGTTCTCCTCAGAGACGGTCGAGCCCGAGACGTAGGTGATGCGTGCCACACCAAGCCGGGGGGCCAGTGCGGCGACGTTCTCAGCGCTGAGCTGATCGACCGGGCCTCCGACGCTGAGGTGCACGCCAGAGCACCCCTCCATGGCCCTCTCCAGGCTCGCCATGTCGGTCACGTCGCCGGGCACGATCTCCAGCCCCTCGAACATCTCGCCTGCCTTTCCCGGGTCGCGGGCCAAAAGCCGCACGTGGAATCGGTCGGCCTGCAAGCGGCGGGTGACCGGTGCGCCCAAGAGCCCGGTCCCACCAAGTACCAAAATCGTGTTCATGCTCTCTCCCTCCAATCTATGAGAATTCGGACTCCCAGACTTGTCTGGGGGTCTTCTCTCGCTCTAAGGGGATCGCCAGATCCCCAGGATCGCCACATCCCCCTGGCATCACACGTTCTGACCCGGAGTGCCAGGGATCGCCAGATCCCTGGCAAGCCATGACCACCGCAGGAGTCAGGGTCTCAGTACCCCAGATCCGCTTCAGACGGCCAGTTGAGCCACAGCAAGCAGACCAGGATGGCGATGTTCACGCCCAGCGCGCCCACCTTGTTGGGGAAGAGCGAGACAAAGGCGTTCCAATAGAGCACGATGGTGACGATGGACACCACGGCAAAGGTGATGGCCAGCGTCCGCCACCAGTCGTGGGGTACCAGCCAGCCGAGCAGGGCCAGCGCCGAGGCCACAAACCCAACCAGCGCCGCCCCAAAGAGCACGATGCTCAGCAGGCGCGACAACGTCTCGCCCAGGATGGGGGTCAGCAGCCACGAATGGCTGTTCCAGCCCTTGACGTCCACCACCTGAAGCGCTGGCAAAACGCCCATCACGTGCCCGATCCCGTGGACAAACAGAAGTCCGGCGATGATGATCCGCAAAGTCATTCCCGACATTTCCTTCCTCCTCTATAATAAATGGCTACTTGAAGTCTGATCTCAGGTAGTGTCTGCCAGCGTCCGGTCGATCTGTCGCCCGGTCATCCAGCCTGCCCCCCTGGCAATCCAGTCCTTGACCACGCTCCCGCGGACGTTGGCATGGAAGTAGGCCGCCTTCCGGTCGAGCCACCCCTGCTCCTTCCAATACCGGTGGTCGGTGGGGGACATGGTCTCCAGCCTTGCATAAGAGGCCTGCATGAGCCGGAAGGCGAGGTGGTCCTTGAAGGTCAGTTTGGTGGGCTTTTGTTCCGCAATGGCGGCGTGAAACTGTTCCACCACCTCGTCGGTGCGGTCCTTCCCGTTGGCAATGGCGCGCATGGTCGTGTTCCTGGGCGCGGCGCGGTATCCCAGCTCACCCACCAC
>JASFHU010000570.1:0-4041 GCA_050123055.1 Anaerolineae bacterium | reverse complement strand
TCCTGGCCCTGAACTCGTCCAGCTCAGAACGAAACGCGATCCAATCGCGCACGGCCAGGACAAAGCCTACCCTGTCGGGACAGAGCATATACTTGCTCATCCAAAGCCGGAGCCAGATGCGGGAATGGGGGAGTTGCTCCATTTCGATGACCACGACGGTCTTGCCGGCGATCCCTCGCAGGAAGCGGCGTTGAGGCCACATCTGTTTCTCAAAGGGGAACATGCGGTATAGCTCGGTGGGCCGGGTCGACTTGATCTCGTCGTAGGGGATGAGCAGATGGAAGAAGGGTAATTGCAGGTGTAGCCCACTCGGCAAGCATCGCGCATAGGCCCTGAGTCGGTAGACCATCGCGACCACCAGAATCGATCCGGCGCCAGCCAGGGCTATTCTCAAGGTGGCACGATAGGCTTCCACTTTTGGGGGATTCCACACCAATAGGGCAATACTCAGGGCCAGGATCAGAATGCAGGGCCAGAAGACTTGCTCGCTGAAACGCTGTTGAAAGAGGAACGGATGGCGCTTGCCTGGTTGGGGAAGCTGGGCACTTGGTTTCTGGCTGGTCATACGACCTCCTTTGCTTCCAAGTACTGACAGTCGGCCGGCACCACCGGGGCGGCCCCTGCTGGCCAGGTGTGGAAAAGGTCCTCGGTCACACTTTCAATCACGCTTGCTGACTGGCGAAATAGTCGCACAGGCCGGTCAGCATACAATCCTGGCAGTGCGGCTTGCGGCTGGTACAGACCTGGCGACCGTGGCGGATGACGTTCAGGTGAAAGGCATAGTAGTCTTTGGAGGGTACCAACTCCTCGAGTAGGTCGTGGGCCTTTTCCCGAGAGACCTGCGGGCCGATCAGGCCCAGTCGTCTTGTCACACGGTGCACGTGTGTATCCACCGGAAAGGCCGGCTGCCCCAAAGAGAAGAGGAGAACAATGGCTGCCGTCTTGGGACCCACTCCGTTCATGGAACACAACCAGGCTTTGGCCTCCTCGATCGGCCACTCGGCCAGAAAATCGAGTTCCAACTCCCCTCGCTCCTGTGTGATGAAGCGCAGCGCCTCCTGGATACGCGGTCCTTTCTGGTTGGCCAGGCCTGCCGGGCGGATGGCGTCGATCACCTCGTCGACGTCCGCATCACGGACCTGCTCCCAGGTAGGAAAACGGCTCCGCAAGCGATCAAAGGCCACATCCCGATTGACGTCGTTGGTGTTCTGGCTCAAGATGGTACTCACCAATTCCGAGACAGAATCCAGATGGGGACGCCAGGCCGGTTCGCCATATGCCTCGAGCAACTTGTGATGGACCTGGATCGTCTTGGTAAACTGTTTCTGAATCGCGTTCGTCATGGCCTTCCTCCGGTCGCATTGTACACGACCATACGGTATTGGTCAAATGTAACGGCTCCGGGCTGTTCACACAGCAAGGAGCCGTACACGAGCCTTGCGGCACGTTATCGTGCGATATCGGTAGGATCAGGGACTAAACATCTTTGTACGGCTGATACCAGCAAGTACCGGCATGGGAATAGATCAAGTTGCTGGTTTGGCACTGGGGGGAGGATGAGACGGATATCGGCCCTTGGTCTTGAAGGAATCAGCCCCAAAATACTCCCTACGGTCTATTGCGCGCTGGCCCAGGGCATGTTAAACTGGTTCTGGTAGCTTGCACAGTTTATCACGCGTTTTCACCCAAGGGCGATGAATACAAACAGCTAGGAGGGAATTACATGGAAGAAAAGAGGCTTTTGACGGCCAAGGAAGCAGCGTCGTATCTACGCATTAGCCTGTTTACCCTGCGAAAGATCGAGCAGCAGGGCCTGATCGTACCCTACCGCACACCGGGTGGCCATCGCCGCTATAGCCTGGATATGCTGAACGAATATCTGGAGCAGAGCCGCATTCTGCCTCAGTAGGACCGGGAGGTCTTGCCAGAGACCGGTTAGGTTGAGGATACCAAGCAGGTACAATGTCTCAAGGTATGGAGCAGGTTGCGGGTACCCCCCTGCCACCTATGCCATACCAGTGACCATGACAAATCTGCGGGCTCATGAGCAAGCCTGTGCCCGACAGCCCTGAGCCAGCCGATAGACGGGAAGAGTTCAGGGCCGTCTGGTTATTTGTTTGAGTAGTCAACATGTCCCCTGGGGCACTACCAAGGACAAAAACGCTCCCAACAGGTTGGGGAGTCCGGAGTCCCAGACTTGCCTGGGTGTTTTCAAAGTCATCCCGAAAGCGAGGCCTAACTTTACAAAATCTACCGTCTGGTGTATAATGTGCTCCGAAAGAGCGAGCTGAGAGCTGATCTCTCAGCTTTTTGTTCCCAGCGGGCCCTGAGGTACCACCTCAGGCGCTCTTTTTTACTATTCTGGATGCCACACGAGACTGATGTGCAAGGGCGGGCAAGTTTGGCCCCTTGTGTGACAGTGTACGATGTGCTCCGATCCTGGGATAGCAAACCCGGGCAAAATGCAGTATTGAAGACGAGGCAAAGCAATGACCAATCAAGAGACCTTTCTGACTCCTGAAGGCTTCGACAAACTCGAAGAGGAACTCAACCATCTCAAGACTGTCCGCCGCCCTGAGGTGGCCCAGGCCATCCATGAAGCCAAGATGGACGGCGATGTATCGGAAAACGCCGGCTATGAAGAGGCCAAGCGACAGCAGGCATTCCTCGAGGGACGGATCATGACCGTCGAGGCAATGCTCAAGAATGCCGTCATCATCGAATCGAACGGTCCCAGTGACACCGTCATCCTTGGCTCGCAGGTCACAGTTGTCGAGGAGGGCCTGGACCCGGAGACGTATATCATCGTCGGCTCGGCCGAAGCCAACCCTGGCGACGGTCGCATTTCCAATGAATCCCCGCTGGGAAAGGCACTCATAGGTCACCGGGCTGGCGACAAGGTAGAGTTCGACACCCCGGGGGGCCAAGTCGAGATGGAACTCCTTCGCATCGATTAACGGCTGAGAGCAGAAGCCACCCCAGCCGCTCCTGGCGAGCGTGCGCGAAACGTCCGAGGAGACCCCTATGTCCGAAGAACGGCTGACTGACCAGGAACAGCAGCGTCGGCTCAAGTTGGCGCGCCTGCGTGAAGCAGGCATTGAGCCCTATCCGGCGCGAGCCAAGCGAACCCATACTACCGCTCAAGCCATCGCAGCCCTCGAAGCTGCATCAGAAGCGGATGAGCCGGTGGTGGTGACCGTCGTCGGCCGGCTGGTTGGCATCCGGGTGATGGGCAAATCGTCGTTTGTGCACATCGAGGATGGCAGCGGTCGCCTCCAGCTCTATCTGCGGCGCGATCTGTTGGGCGAGGAAGTCTATGCGATGTTCAGGCAGAATCTGGATCTGGGCGACTTTGTGGAAGCCAGCGGGCCGGTCTTTATCACCCGGACGGGAGAGCCTACCCTGCGCGCCGAAACGCTGCGCCTTCTGTCGAAAGCATTGCGCCCGCTGCCGGTAGTCAAGGAGAAAGACGGGGAAGTATTCGATGCCTTTGCTGACAAGGAGCAACGCTACCGCCAGCGCTACGTGGACCTGGCGGTCAACCCAGATGTGCGGGAGATATTCCAGGTCCGCGCGCGGCTCATTTCGGCATTGCGTCGATTTCTGGACGAGCGAGGCTTTCTGGAGGTTGAGACCCCTGTCCTCCAGCCGATCTATGGCGGAGCAGCAGCCCGGCCGTTTACCACCTTTCACAACCAGCTCAGACAGAAACTGTACCTGCGCATTTCGGACGAGCTGTACTTGAAGAGACTTATCGTCGGTGGTTTTGAGCGGGTCTATGAGATCGGCCGCGATTTCCGCAATGAGGGTGTGTCATTCAAACACAATCCCGAGTTCACCCAGATCGAGTTCTATATGGCCTACGGTGACTACCACGACGTGATGGCGCTGACCGAAGAGATGGTAGCCTATGCCGCGCAAGAGGCCCTCGGCACAACCACCATCGTCCGAGACGGTCACAAGATCGATCTGAGCCCACCCTGGCGCCGCTGGAAACTGCGCGATGCCATTCGTGAGATCACGGGCATCGATTACGAAGAC
>JASFHU010000569.1:0-4047 GCA_050123055.1 Anaerolineae bacterium | reverse complement strand
TGGGGCTGCTGCGCATGGGTACCAGGTGTTTCTGCTGGAGGACGGTCTCTTTACCACAGAGCCACACCCCGGACCTGCCTTGCGGCGCATGTACCAAGCGGGCGCCATCCCCACCACTGTGAAATCTCTGGCCTACGAGCTAGTGGCCAGCACCGAGCACACCCCCTGGTATCCCGAGGGCTGGACCGACCGGGATCGCGCCTATGCCAGGCCTTTCCCTGAGCAGTTCACGGCTCCGGAGGCGTGGCCCGACTGGGAACCGAGGCATTAGGCCAGACAGCTCAAATGGGAATCTGCCATAAGCAAAAGGGGAGTGGCAGAGAGAATCATCTGCCGCTCCCCTTTTGCCATATCGGCGGGACTATTCGGCCACCGTCACCTCGACAACCGGCGCTTTAAAGTCGACCGCGCGATGGCGCCCATCGCAGAAAGGCTTGTTGTCCGACTGACCACAACGGCACAGCGCGAACACGACACCTTCGGTCGTCTGCTCCTTGCCATCGGCGTCCACGTACGTGGCTTGGCCCTTCACCAGGTAGGGGCCGTCTGCCCGTCCCGTGATCTTGATCTCTGCCATCTTGACCTCCTCACATCCATGTCGGCCTGGAGCCCGTTCCTCTTATTATGATATTCAACCAGCAATTGGACAATTTTGTCAACTCAGTCACACTCTGTGGCTACGGCTGTTGCGCAGGCATGTTGCACTCTGCGCGGGTCAATGGTATAATCACTGTGCACGTCCACGTTCGCGGTCCGACGCCGGCCTGACGACCGGGTTCTTATTGTGGTGGAGGGAACCATGGACAAAGACACGGCTGCGCAACACGCCGGATCGGTGCCCGGCAGGCTGATTGGCCGCCCCAGAAGCATCTGGATCACCGTGGGCATCGGTCTCGTTCTGTTCCTCATCCCGCTGGTGGTGAGCTACCTGAGCGGGATCCTGGACGAGCTTCTCCAGTCAGGCAATCTGCGCCAGGTGCTCCTGCCATCGGTCATCCTCACCTACATCCTGGCTGTGTCGCCCACCATGGAGCGGATGCAGCACGGCGTGCTCAGCGCCTTCCGCCCCATGGTGCTGATCGACGACGAGGGTTTTGACCAACTGGTCGCTGAAGCTTCGCACATCAATCCCCTTGGCGAGGCGGTGGCCTTTGGCGCCGGAGCGGCGTTTGGCGTGTGGCTCGGTGTGGCCTCGTTCGCCGACGAAGGCATCTTTTGGCTGGGCCTGTGCTATACCCTCCTGGCCAGCCTCATGGTCGGCACCCTGATCTGGATCATCTATGGCTCCATCGCCGGCACAAGGCTGACCACTGAGCTGCTGCGGCAGCCGCTGAAGGTCGACATCTTTGACACCGAGCCCTTTGAGCCCATGGGTCGTCACAGCCTGACCGTCTCCCTGGTGATCCTGGGCGGCGTGGTGCTGGGGATGATCTTTGGCCTCGCCCCCGAAACCCTCTATGACTGGCGGAACTGGATCCTGTACGGAGTCCTGGCGCTGGTATCGGTGGTCATCTTTTTTCTCAGCATGCGGGACACACACCGGGTGCTGGCCACCGAAAAGAAGCGCGAGCTGGACGCAGTCCAGGGGCACATCCTGAGCGCCTGCCGGGCCCTGGTGGAGCACCTCGACTCGGGAGAGGACACCGGCAATCTGGGCGCCGAGATCAATGGCCTGGTGGAGTACGAGCAGCGGGTGCAGGCGGCCAGGACCTGGCCCTACAACACCACCATGATTAGAACCCTGTTTGTGTCGGTGATCATCCCGGCCGGTGCGGCCGCAGTGCAGGGTATCTTTGAGGTCGTGACACAAGGAGGCCTCTAGCAGGTTGTCGGAGAAAGACACAATCCTCGTTGGTAGTGGCGCGCCGACCGAAGGTCGGGCTCAGTCGCTTTCTGGACGACTGAGGTCGTCACTGCGAGTTCAACCATCGGGCCTCGCCCCACTCACTGTGCAAGAAACACCACTGGTTGGAGCAGGGCAACAGTCACCAGACCTGCACCTATTCCAGCGCGTACAGATCCGCTAATCCTGTCCACCCGCTGTTCTCAGTTACTCTCTCCGACAGACTGCTAGTTCGTAGCAACGCGCCGACCAAGGGTCGGACTCGGTCGTGTATCAGTTGGGGGAGTGGCTGGGTCCGACCGCTGGTCGGCGGCCACTACAAACCTCTATTGCCCGCCCTGCATGCGTGCCAGTACCGCATCCAGCGCGGCGGCCCAGGCCTCCAGCCCGTGCCGTTGCCGTAGCACGTCCAGTCCCAACTCGGTGATGCCGCCGGGCGTGGCCAGCGTGTCCAGCATGTCAGCCAGATCCCGATCCGGCTGGGCCAGGCCCATGTTCGCCGCCCCCCGGACCGTCTCGAGCACCAGGCTGCGGGCCGTCTCCGCCGGCACCCCTGCCCCCACGGTCCAGGTCACTGTCTCGTCCAGCAGGGCATAGACCCAGCCGTAGAAGGCCGAGATCACACTGGCCGCCGTCAAGTGCGACTCGTCGGGTAGCAGGTGGACCTGGCCCAGCAGGGCGAACAGGGCGCGAGCCTGTGCCTGATCGGGACACAGGAGAGTCGGGCTCTGGTTGAGGGCAGCGCAGGAGATGGGCATGGCTCGGACCCCGGTGGCCGGGGCCACCGCCGGACGCAGGGCAGCCAGGGACAGCCCAGCCACCGTCGAGACCACCGTCTGCCCGGGCCGGAAGGTGATTCCCCGGGCGGCGGCCAGTGCGTCGCCGGGGCGAGTGGTCAGCAGGATCAGGTCCGCTTCGTCCGCCACGGCCTGGTTGTCCTGTGCCACGGTCGCCCCGAACCGTGCCGCCAGGCGCGCCGACCTGGTCACGTTGCGGGGCGAGAGCACGATCTCCAGGTCGGAATCTGCCCGCTGCAGGCCCTCGACCAGGTAGCCGGCCAGGTGTCCCACGCCGATGATGCCAATCCGTTCGTTCATCGACCCCGCTCCCGCGCCATGCTGAGTAACCCCCGGAGCATGTCCTCCACCCGCGGACAGGTGACGGCGCCCAGAACCTCCAGATCGCCGGTCACGTCGACCGGCAGGCTTGAGACGCTGTCGTCCGGGATCTGGTTCAGCTTGCCGCCGATGTATACCGGCAGCGCCAGGCCCAGCCGATCCATCTCCTGGCGCAGCGCCTGCAGGTAGCCGAGGGCCACGCCGTTATAGGTGCTGATGGCGATGAGGTCGGCGCCGGCCTGGCTGGCCTGCCGGGCGACAACATCCGGGTCGGTGCTCACCCCAGCGTCGCTCACGGCGACGCCCAACCGTTCCAGCGCCGTCTCGACCAGGATCTTGCCATACTCGTGCACGTCGGTGCAGGCGACACAGGCCGTGAGGCGGGCCTGGCGTATAGCCGCTTGCTCGGGGGGGCTTAGCGTGGCCACCACCCCATCGCCCTGGGCCTCCAGCGCTGCCACGGTGGTGGCCCGAACCACGGGCAGCCGGTTACGCAAGGCACCCTCCTGGGGCTCGCCCGGCCCAAAGAGCTCCTCCAGGCGCCTGGCCCCGATCCGCCGGATGGCCAGCAGCATCTCAAAGGGGTTGGCGGTGTCGATCCCGGCTCCGGCCAACCCGCGAAGGACGTTGGCCTTGAATCGCTGCCCGGCCTCAACCAGCCGGTCCGCCAGCCGCTCGGCCGCCTGCAGGTCAAACAAGCGCTCATAACCCTCTGCTCGCTGGACCAGTCGGTTGGCAAAGAGGTGAGCATCCACGATCTCGTCGATCTCGGGGATGCGCATTGCCTCGGTGACCGGGACGGGGTTGAGCCCGTGGCCCGTCGGCTGGGTGCGCTGAGCGATTATGTCTACCAGCAGATAGCTGGCCAGGTTGGCATAGTTCTCCACCTCGCGCTCGACAAAGATGGTCGTGTTGCCATAGACCATGCTTCCGGGCGTCCCGGTCACCCGGGCCAGGGCGCGCTGGAAGGCCAGCCGGCTCAGGGGATCGGAAAAGGTGTGGCCGTAGCAATGGGCGACGTGACCGCCCACCAGGTCCTCGACGATGTAGCGCTCGATGAGCACCGCGCCGATGCCGCAGGCCAGG
>JASFHU010000568.1:0-4051 GCA_050123055.1 Anaerolineae bacterium | reverse complement strand
GGCAGGAGGTCTGGCAAGTGGATTTCCGCAGGCCGAGTGGCTGGGCAGTCAGAGTGTGAGACTCACCTAGCCCGGCCCATCAACCTACGCTTGACAAGGCGGGGTTCCGGGTGCATAATATCATTGTCATCAAGATGGCCAGGCAAAAGTAGCGGCTGAAAAGGTGGTCAAAGAGGCTCACACAACAGGCCAACTTGGCTCGCTATGCGGTTCATCTGTTGGGGTCAGACTGGAGTTTCGATCAGAGCTGTATCGAGAGCGACCTCGGCTACTCCCCACAGGTTGGCTATGAGCAAGGGTTTGCTGCGACAGAGCACTGGTACCGCGAATCGCGCTCAATGATCTGAGGCCGGGTTTGCATCGGGCTGAGCAGAATGGATCATCCGCTCTGCGCAGGTTCAGGGAGTGTGTAGATGAAGAACAATGGATCGATAGACTCATTCAAGCCGAACCCACCGATGAGCGAGGATGAGATCATCGCAGCCACCGTCGGTGAGCGGAAACCCTTCAACAGCACCGTCTATCTGGCTCCGTATGATCCTGCCTGGCCATCGTTATTCACTCGACTGGAGAATCAGATACGTGAAGCGCTCGGAGATGGCGTCGTGCTGCTGGAGCACGTAGGATCGACTTCGGTGCCGGGATTGTCAGCGAAGCCCATTATCGACATGGTGCTAGCGGTGGCTGATTCCAGCGATGAGGCATCGTACGTCAAGGCGCTGGAGGTTAAGGGGTTTACCCTGCGGATCCGGGAGCCGGACTGGTATGAGCACCGCCTGCTCAAGGCACCGGACATCCAGGGAAACCTTCATGTCTTCTCCGACGGGTGTGAAGAGATTGAGCGGATGCTGATGTTCCGCGACTGGCTGCGGAATCATGCCGACGATAGAGCGCTGTACGAAGAGACAAAGCGCCAACTGGCTGCCCGAATCTGGAAGTACAGACAGAACTATGCGGATGCCAAAGCCCAGGTAGTCCAGGAGATACTGGCCCGAGCACGCCGCGCCGAGATCTAGACCGCACTGATCATACCGCAACAGAAAAAGTGTCCAGTGGGCTGAGGCATGGCATAATCGTGCCCTGGCTGATGCCAGAATGTGAAGTGAGACGCTGCGAAGACGCCGGCCAGGACGGTAGAGATGAGCATACCTCTCCTGACAACAAAGCTCTACATGCCGCCACAGCGTCCGAACCTGGTGCTCCGCCCCCGCCTGGTGGCCCGGTTGAGGGAGGCCCTACGCTTGCGCCATCGTTTGATACTCGTCTCGGCCAAGGCCGGCTCGGGCAAGACGACGCTGGTGAGCGAGTGGCTGCACCAACAGGAGCGGCCGGCCGCGTGGCTCTCGCTCGACGACCACGACAACGATCCCCAGCGCTTCTTCAGTTATCTCATCGCCGCGTTGCGCCGACTCGGGATCGAGATCGGCCAGGCCGTACTGAGCCAACTGGAATCACCTCAGCTACCGCAGGCCGAGGCTGTGGTAGCGGAACTGATCAACGATGTGGCAACCCACTCGATCCCCTTCCTCCTTGTATTCGATGACTACCATCTCATCCAGAACGAGTGGGTTCACCAGGCAGTTGGATTCCTGGCCGAACACCAGCCCCGCGGGATGCAGCTAGTCTTGATCACCCGCGTGGATCCACCCTTGCCACTCGCCCGACTGCGGGGCAGGGGCCAGGTGACCGAGATCCGGGACCACGATCTGAGGTTTACCTCGGAGGAGGCAACCCAGTTTCTCAACGAATCGATGGCCCTGGGCCTGCCCGCAGAGGCAGTCTCTATCCTCGAACGGCGCACCGAAGGCTGGATCGCCGGCCTGCAGATGGCGGCCATCTCGATGCAGGGCCGCAAGCGGGACGGCGATCTGGTCGCGTTCGTCGAGGCGTTCGGCGGCACCAACCGCTACATTCTGGATTACCTGATGGAAGAGGTGCTCAACCAGCAGGCGCCGGCTATCCACGATTTTTTGATAGAGACCTCTATCCTGGGGCGGATATGCGGGGCGCTGTGTGACGCCGTGCGATTTGGTGAAGCTAAATCGCCAAGCGGTTCACAAGCAACCGCCGTGCGCTTCGGCTATACCGAAGCGCCAAACAGCCAGGCCATCCTGACCCATTTGGAGCGGGCCAACCTGTTCGTGCTACCCCTCGACGACGAAAGACGGTGGGTTCGCTATCACCACCTGTTCGCCGACCTGCTGCAAAGCACCTTGGGAGAGCTCAGATCGGCGGGGGAGATCCGCGAGCTGCACCGCCGCGCCAGCCGATGGCACCAGGACGAGGGCACTCTGGAAGAGGCCATGATCCACGCTATGGCTGCCCGGGACTTTGAACGTGCGGCGTCGATGATCGATGAGAACCTGGTCAGCATGCTCTCGCGCAGCGAGGCGCCCGTCCTGTTGGGCTGGATCGAGAAGCTGCCCGACCAGATTGTGCGCGGGCGCCCCCGGCTGGATATCTATCGTGCCTACGCACTGGCCCTGAGCGGCCGGCCGGAGGAGGCCGATCCCCTGCTCGAGGACGTGGAGAAGCGGATCGATCCTGATGCGCCTCAAGCGGCGGAGTACATGGGTTATCTTGCAGCCATCCGCTCCTATACGGCCAATCTATGGGGCGATACCGACCGCGTCATCGAGATGGCAGATCTGGCTGAAAAATATCTGCCGGAGGAGCACCTCATCGCACGCGGCATGGCCAACTATTCCCTGGCTGTCACCTATTGGGCAGGCGATGACATGGACAGCGCCATCGAAGCCTCGCTAGAGATGCTAGAGATCGGCAAGAAGTTGGACCGGCTGCTGATGACCGTAACAGCGCTGTGCGACCTGGCCTCTGCGAAAAAGGTCCAGGGACAGCTTCGCCAGTCACGGGAGTATTATGACAGAGCACGTCGCTGGCTGGTGGAGAGAGATGGTCTGGATTCGCGGGTGCGCTGCGTTTATGAGGTCGGTTGGGCCGATTCGTTGCTCCAGTGGAACCAGCTCGACGCAGCCTACGAGCACGCGGTGACGGGCATCGAGTATTGCCAACGCTTCGGTGCGCCCAGCGAAATGACCTGGGGTTACGTCACCTTGATGCGGGTCCTCCGAGCGCGAGGCGACTTTGAGGGCGCCCTTGATGCGCTCTATGATGCTGAGCAGCTCATGCAGGCCCATCGCGTCCGACAGGCGTTGCGGGTGGAACTCGAGACAAAGCGCGTCGCTCTGTGGTTAGCGGTAGGCGACATCGACGCGGCCAGCCGTTGGGCAGCGTGCTGCAACGGCGGCTCGGAACGGGAGCAGATAGCGTTGGCGCGGCTGAGCCTGGCGCAAGGCCGCACCTCCGACGCGCTGCATCTGATGGAAGGGCAGCGAGCGCTGGCAGAGGCGGGTGAGCGGAATGGCCGACTGATCGAAATCCTGGGTTTGCAGGCCTTGGCGCTTGAAGCGGAGGGCAGGCACGACGAGGCCGACGCCGCACTGTCCAGGGCCCTCTTTCTGGCCCGGCCAGAGGGGTATGTGCGCCCCTTCCTGGACCTGGGCTGGCCGCTGTGCGAGCTCCTGGAGCGCACGGCGGCGCGGGACACGGCACCAGAATCCGGTGGTGCCCCCATGGCGCGCATCGCAGGGGACTATGTGCGTGACCTCCTGGACGCCTTCCGACAGGAGGGGCAGCGGCAGCGGGGCCAGGTGGTGGAGGCGGTCCCCCTGGCATCCAAGCAGGCTGAAGCGCTGGTGGACCCTCTCACCGATCGCGAGCAAGAGGTGCTGCAACTGCTCGCCAAGGGCCTCTCGAACAAAGAGATCGCCGCCCGGCTGGTCGTCGCCCCCAGCACGGTCAAACAGCATTTGAAGAACATCTATGGCAAGCTCGACGTGCACAGCCGGACTCAGGCCGTGGCGCGCGGGCAGGAACTGGCACTTCTGTAGGCACCCTGGTAGGCACGCTCTCGCACAATCAGCGCTGGCTGCCTGACACCAGCCCAGGTTTTCCCCCCTCTTCCCCCCAATATCCCCCGTAGGATTCCCCGTTTGGGGAATGACAGCTTTCCCTCCAACCTGTACAATGG
>JASFHU010000567.1:0-4051 GCA_050123055.1 Anaerolineae bacterium | reverse complement strand
TCCGCAGTATTGCCGATGAGTAGGCCGGATACCCCGCTGCGACTGACCGTACCCATGACGATCAGTTCCACCTCTCTGGCTGCTGCCACCTCCGGAACCAACCGGCCGGCCTCGCCCCTTAACAGGTATACCTCGTGCTTTGGCATCTCGAGAGCGTACGGTTGCAGGAGATCGACCAGCGGCTGTCTGTGCTGGTGTCGGGCTTCAGAGATCCATCTATCCACCTGGTCAGACGGACCCACGCGTCCCCTCTTCAGAGAGTGTTCCATGGGAAAGGTCCAGGCATGAAACACAACCAGCTCGCGCTGTTCCATGCGGGCCAGGGAGGTGGCCAGATCCATGATTTTGATATTGAGTGCGTGGCGCTCTTTGTCTTCGGGACTGGGATCCACCGCAGCCAGAATGCGCCTGTGCCAGTCCGGCTGGCAGGTCTTGACTACCCACACCGGGCAGGGACACTTGCGCATCAAGTGCATCGTCGTGCTGCCAAAAACTCGATCTCTGAGGTTGCTGCGTCCCTGGGCTGTCGTCATTACCAGGTCATGGTCGCGGCGCAGTACCAGGCGGATGATCTCCAGAAACGGTGTGCCGTACAGAATCTTGGTGTCGACCTGGACACCCCTCCGCTGGGCATAATCGGCCCACTGTTCCAATCGAAGGCCTTCCTCACCGGTCACATGCTCTCGAATGAGTACGGATCGTGAACCAGCCGGCCGGCCGGCGCCGGCGGGTTGTTCACCTGCAGGCTCCTCCGGGATCTCAGGCTGGTGCGGTGCGTGGGGCATATCGATACCAGGAGGCCATTCTTCAATGATGTCGTAGTTTGGCCGCGAAGGCTCCGCTCGCGTCTCGACCGCGAACTGCTGCTGACCATTTTCGGGTAGCCTATCGAGCGTGCTCGCCAGCGTGATGCAAGCCCCGTTTCTAAGGGCCAGGTCCACAGCGCGTTCGACGACAACTCCACTCTCAGAACTGTGGTCGACGACGACCAGGATGTTTTTGAAGCGTTGCATGATTCTCCTCCTGTATCAGGCTTCTCACAGGTAGCGCAGCCACACATATGCCGTCGCTAGGACCAGCGACATGAGGGTCGTAGCCAGACCGTAGCCCAGGAAACGCTTGAAACTGATGGGGTGACCACTCTTCTCGGCTAGGTTCGCAACCACAACATTCGCCGCAGCACCTACCAGGGTAATATTGCCGCCCAGGCAGGCCCCCAATGCCAGCGCCCACCACAGGGGCATGATCGGCATGCTCCTTCCCAGATTCTCGACGACAGGGATCATGGTTGCCGTATAGGGAATATTGTCCACGATGCCCGAAGCAAAAGCCGAAAGCCATAGCAGCAGCATCGAGGTTAGGGTCAAGCTCCCGCCGGTCAGACGTAGCGCTGCCTCGGCGACAGCTTCGATGATCCCCACGCTTACGACCGCTTGCACGGTGATAAACAGACCGATGAAGAAAAAGAGGGTCGTCCATTCGACATCCAACAGGGCCTCGTGAGGATCGCTTTGTCCCCACAAGAGCAAGATGGTGGCACCAGACAGCGCGATGGTGGCCGGTTCCAGATGCAAAGCCCCGTGCAAGAGAAAGCCCACGACCACGCCCGCCATCACGATGAGTGCTTTGACGAGCAGCGTCCGGTCGGTGATCAATGTGTCGACTTCTAGGGCTGCAATATCTGTGACTCTATCGTTTCTGGCGCTCAGATCGCTTCTAAACAGGAAACGGGCGAGCACAAGAAAACCGAGCAGGATCAGCAGGCTGATGGGGGCAAGATTGGCCGCAAAGGTTAGAAAGTCTATGCGGGCCGCACTGCCAATGAGGATGTTGGGCGGATCGCCGACAAGGGTGGCCGTGCCCCCAATATTCGATGCCAGAATCGCGGCGATGAGAAAAGGCAAAGGGCTTACCCTTAGACTGGCTGCCACGAACAGGGCCACCGGCGCAGCCAGCACCACGATGGTGACATTGTCCAGCAGCGCCGAGGTCGACGCGACCACCACAGAAAGGATGAGCAAGACGCGGAAGGGATCGCCCTTGCCCAGTTTCACAGCCTGGATCGCGATCCACTGAAACAACCCGGTTTGGCGCAGGATGCTGGCAATGACCATCATGCCCACCAGCAAAAAGATGACGTTCCAGTCGACGGCATGAAACGCCTCTTCTTGGGAAAGCACACCAAAGAGGATCATGGCCATGCCGCCCAATAAGCCTGACACGATGCGAGGCACCCGCTCAGTGACAATGAGGACGTAGGTGATTAGGAAAATGCCGCCAGCCAGCCAGACAGGGTTCACGTGGCCACCTCCGAGTTGCCAGCTTGTTGATCCAGGCTTACTGCGGTCAACTCCAGCAGGTTGATATAGCCCGTGACGTGATAGCGGTCGTCCACCAACGGCAGACCTTGGACCTTGTGTTTGTGCATGCGCTTGAAGGCATCCTTCACTGTCTCACCCTGTTTCACCCACACCGCTTCGTGCATGGCGTCGGCGGCAGTACGCATCCCTGACATCTCGGCATAGTGCATCGCCTGCTCCAGGTCGGTGATCTCGCTCAAAAACTCTTCAGGCATGATGTGAAAAAAGAGATCGTCGGCCAGGGCAGCGAGATCGAGTACCCCCACTAACTGCTCCTCGTCGTTTACCACGCTGACGACGTGTACCCGGGGATGGGCGAGCATAGCTCGTGCCACCTCGTCCAGACGAGTGCTGGAGTGGACGATGGTCGGCTGAAGGTTCAGGATTGCGTCGACGGCCTCCACCGGGGTGTCTCGATGGACAACCCAACTTGGTTGCAGAGCCGGAGGCAAACGTTCCCGCCGTGGCCTGGGTTGAACTTTGTGCAATCCGCGGACCTGGCCTACAGGTAGTACCACCAGCAGACCACTACCGGGCCTATCAAATCCGCCAACAACGCGTTCAGCCTCCGCTATCGCCTGCTCCAGCAGTTCGTCGGTCTCGATAGCGACCATGAGGGTGTGTCGCTTTACCTCTTTGTCGCTGAAGAGATTGTCAACTGCTCCCAGACCCATCCGGCTTAACCAAGTGCGTGATCGATATGAACCTGCGCTGGCCAAGATGGTTGCTCCTGGAGCGCCGATGGCCTCCCATGCGTGGAGCAGGGTGGGCATCAAGCTCGAGTCATCCAAGATGACGATCAGCATGTGAATCATATGGTCTCTCCTTCAACTTGTATCATTCAGATACTCATTCGAGCGAGAAGAACCCGACCAAGTAGCCATTGGCGACATCGAGATGGACATCGATCAGGGTGGCTTCTCTGGCAAAGCTTCCTTCCACCAGGTGCAAGAGTTGGGGCTTGGCTTGCTCCAAGATCCGCTCGCCAACTTCTTCCAGCATTTCGCGACCGGTTCTGGTGCCAGCCACCTGTGGCTCGCCTGGAGATAGAACTCCGCTAAGCCATACCGCAACGACCTCATCTCCCACCACGACTCGGGCGTACTCGGGGCGAACCCCTGTATAGCCCTCCCAGAACTCTTCCAGCGCTTGGGCCAGGGTTGCTCGAACCTCTGGGCTCTCGATTTTCCTTGCTGTTCCACCTTTTCTTCGGCCATGTGCACTGCAAGCAAAAGGGCCAACACCAACGACGCCTTTGTGGTCAGGTGCTGGCCCACTGTGCGGCCGGTCAGCTCGTGCTATGAACCTACCCTCCGCCCAGTTTGCCACACGAGTTGCTGCTTCATCAGCAGCTATCCCGTACAGGATAGTTCCCTGCTTTGTCTATGCAAACAGAAAAGCCAACACGCAGAGGACCTTGCGGTCTTTGTGTTGGCCTGCTATGCGGCTGGTCCATTCCCCGATATGGAACCTACCCTCCGCCTCGACTGCCTACAAACTTGTATTCAGTTGCCCGCCATGCTACCACAGCAGGCCCTTCATGTCAAACGCTGATGAGCCCGGGGGAGACCCAAAGTGTGATGATGAGCAGATGAGACAAGATAGCGACACCAGATCACTAGCGCCTTTGCTTCCCTTCCAGGTCTTCGGCCAGGGTGATGACAATGATCCGCTCACCCTTTCTGAGACTA
>JASFHU010000566.1:0-4054 GCA_050123055.1 Anaerolineae bacterium | reverse complement strand
ACTTGCTGGAGCCTGCCATTTTGAGGCCGCATGTTCCACAGGTCACACGGCTGCTCAGCAGGTAGTTGTGCTTTCTATTCCAGTGTCCGCTACTCTTGTTCTGTGCAAGCCTTGTCTGTGCGGCTTCCCAGAGCTGACGGGGGACTATTGCAGGCACTTCGACCTCCAGTAAGTGTTCCTCCGGGTTTTTTGTCCACCTTCCGTCTACCTGCTTGGCCTTGCCGTAGCGCCAGACACCAGCATAGGTCTCGTTTCTCAGCATCCGGTGAATAGGAGATCGTGCCCATTTGCCGTATCCTCGCCGTTTTGGAGCGATGGGCTTTCGCGTGCCGGTATCGGCAAAGGTCGGTACGCCCATCTCGTTCAGTTTGCATGCGATGGCATATATGGACATCGGTCCACTTTGGCCATCGCCGTGGACATACCAGTGGAAGACCTGGCGAACGGTCTCTGCCTCTCGTTCGCAGTGTACGAGTGAGGTTTTACCATCTATTTCGGAAATCTCGTAGCCGTAAGGCGGCCGCCCGTGCACTATCACGTTGCCAGTTTGTATCTTCAGCCGACGGCCTCGAGTCATTCGCTCGCTGATCTTCTCTCGCTCATATTCTGCAATCGTTGCTCGGATGTGCTTGTTGAGCCGCCCTTCGGGAGTGTCGGGGTACTCGGCCAAAGCATATTCAATCTGGACACCAGTTCGCCTGAGCTCCTCCTCCACAATCAGTTGTTTTGCAAGGTTGCGGCTCAAGCGGTCGATCTCTCGCACGACTAGTACGTCGAATTCACCCCTGTTGGCCATCTCCCGAACGTTGTTAAGTTGGGGCAGTTCAAACGATGCACCGCTGGCCCCTCGATCATCCTCGGCTAGCTCCGCTACTACATGCCATCCGTTCTCCCGGGCATACTCCCGGCACATATCGAGTTGTCCAGCCAGGTTGCGTCCGTCGTTGCCCCTGTCGTCACTACTGACTCGCGCGTAAAGAACTGCGCGCTTGTTCATCTGTGTTATCTCCCTTCGCGTACCTTGTGCGATTTGTCTGCCCGAGGTACAATGGGGGTAGGCTGGCCTGTCTGCTTGCCAGGCACCCCAGGCCAGCCTACCGGTGGCCCAGCGTATTCGCTGGGCCGCTTCCTCTACTGCGCTTCGGTTACTGCCTTGGGCTCGCCACTGCGTTGAGTCGCAAGCCAGTCGCTCTGAACCACTGCCAGCCCCACGTGGCGCTCAAGAAGAACCAGCAGCAGTTCTCCGATCTTCGTGTCAAACAGGATCCACTTCACAAGCATGTTGCCCCTCCTTTGCTTCTTCAGAATCGTCTGCCTCATCGACCTGGCTACATCAACAATCGATCTTGCTACTCTGTGTCTAGCCATCACCCCCTTTCTCCAGCACTTCGACACCCTTGCCGTCGTTCCGGGCGATACGCCCGGCAGCCTCAAGCTCGGCGAGGTAGTTGTACACGGTCTGGCGGGAGACGCCGATAGCATGGCCCACCTCCGTCGGCCCGGCATCGGGATTGGATGCATAGAACGTCAAAAGGGCGTCAAGCCGGGCGTCACGTTTTGCCTTCCGGGTTTGACGAGCCGTGTCAAGAGAGGTGTTCAGAACGGTGATTCTTGACGCCTCTCCTGACGCGTGAGCAGTGGGTGATTGACGTGCTACTTGACGTCGCGCTTGATGCGCTGCTTTACGCTCTTCTTTCTCAGTCTTGACGGCTGACTCTCTCTGCTCCTGGCGCGAGATCATGGCAAGATTCAACGCTCCGACTATGGCTAGCGCCGGAAAGAGTGCTGGGGCGTAGGTAGACAGGGCCGGCCATACTTCCAGGAACACGACCAGCCCCAGTGTGGCGACCATGTATATGTACGGACCTGCCAGTGACGACCTGTTCGGCTCTCCCGATGAACTTTGGACCGATCCGCACACGTTGCGGGCCCATGAGCCAGGCGGACTGGGGCTGGTGGTGCATCGCCAGGGCGGCACCAGCGTCCTGACCGATGTCCTGGTGCGCTTCTACCGGGGCGACCCCAGCCATGGGGGCGCGGTGATCGGTGACGGCGTGATCCCCCTACTATCACCAAATAGCTCTGCAAGTACTTCAAAGGTGAACTGGACGCCGCTAGGCGCAGGGGCCCATGACTTGTACGCGGTCATCGATCCTGGGGACACCATCTCAGAAACCATCGAGACGAACAACGTGGTCAGCCGCACCGTCACCGTTCTGGCCGCGGCTGCCGATGGTGTTGCGCCCCATGTGGACAGCTTCGCCATTAACGACGGGGTGAGTGAAAGCTCCCTCCGGGAGGTCACGCTCGACGCAACCGCATCGGACAATCCGGGCGGCAGTGGCGTGACCTCGCTGCTCTATCTGGAATTCGAATACAGCCAGGCCGCGAATCAGTGGTTCCCGGTGCAGAACTCGGGTTGGCTGACCTACACGATGGCTCAGACCAACTATCCCTGGACATTGCTGCCGAGCGCAGGCATGAAGTACATGCAGGCCTGGGCTGCCGACCGGGCTGGCAACATCTCGCTCTATCCCTACCAGGCCTACATCAACTATATGCCGCCAGTCGACCAGGTGCTAGAAGGGCAAACGCGAGTCTATCGCTACACCCTGGCGGCAGGCCAGCTCTTCACGGCGACGGTAACCCGCGTCACCGGTGATCCCGACCTCTACGTTTGGCCCCCCGACTTTCCAGAACGGCCGCCCTGGATCAGCGACCTCAGCTCGGGCGTGGATCGGGTGAGCTTTAGTGCGCCAGTAGCTGGGGTATACCAGATTGAGGTGTATGGCTTCACGGCGGCAGACTATCAAATCAGTGTCGAGACCACCCCAGCGGGCTCTCGCCGACAGGCTGCACATAGTGGAGTGAATGCTGCCAAGCCACAACGGGGCAGTCCTGCCGTTCCAGTCTCTAGCGAGCCAGGAGGGCAGATAGCACTGCCGCCTCCACCGAGTCAACCTCGACACAGGATCTACCTCCCGATGATTGTTCGCAATCGTTGAGACATGACTGCTGAATGTATGAGCCAGAGGCGGTGTCCTGCCTGAGAATACATATCCGGTTCGAGATTTGTTCCGAATAAGCTTGACCTGCGGTGCCAGCGTGGGTGCGAGTGTGAAATAGGTGGCTGAGTTTCGTGTCCAGGCATCTGCCGGGGGATACGGCTGACTCTGGCTGAAGCTTCAACGGCTTGTCCAACTCATCTTTGTTCCGTGAGGAGCGATGCCGCGCCCTCTCTGGCCAAAAGCCCACAGGCTGAGGGTGTGCGGCCAGCACAAGCCCTTTCGGACGAAACTGGACCACAGCCTGCGCACGGAGCCATCGCATCCGATCAGGCAGGTCTGCGAGTCGGTGGCCTCTATCTACCTCTGGCCACTAGCCTCAAGTTCTGACAATCAGGCTAGCATCCAGTAGACGTCCCACAATGATACCAACGTTCAGTGGTACAGCGGACTTCAGATCTGCTCAAGGCTGTCAGGGCATTGACGGTTCTATGCCTGCAAAGATAAAGCCCTCTTCATCAACACAGAAGAGGGCTCTGTTGGGACTCGACCGAACCGGAAAGTGTCCAGCTCAGGGACCAGGCCGGCACCAACTCCGGCTCCCTGAGTGGGTCTCGTTCCTCGTTGACCAGGTATTCGGTCCAGTCGAGTTCCAAGGGATGTAAACCTGTGATCTCCAGGTCCGCACCACAGCGATCAAAAAAGACTGCCTGGCCGACCCAGGGCCTTTTTCCGAGGTAAATCCGCTTCGCACAATCCAGGCAGTATGCGAAAGCCATGACCGATATATCCTTCCTCCTACCTGTCTTCCTGGTCCTCGACGTCACCCCAGTCCGTTTCAATCCAGCCACGGGCCCAGTCGAGCTCAAGGCGATCGACGATCAGGACAGGGACACAAGGGCGGGTGCACCAATCTGGGTCAGGTCCACCACCGAGTCGCACAGTGGAGATGGTGCCACGTCGTAGAAATAGTCGTCGGCGTGCCAGTCGTTAAGCCATTCCTTGCCGTCAACCAGATACCGGAAACGATAGCGCAACCCCGCTTTCAG
>JASFHU010000565.1:0-4054 GCA_050123055.1 Anaerolineae bacterium | reverse complement strand
ACAGTTGTGGACCAAGATCGAGACGCGGTCGCCTTTTTCCACGCCGAGCTGGCGCATCCAGTTGGCCAGACAGTTGGCCCGGGCGTTCAACTCGGCATAGGTGTAACGCTCGCCGGCAGGCAGAAAAAGCATCGCTTCCCGGTCGGGCGTCAGTCGCGCCCGGCTGGTCATCAGGTCCGCCGCATGCATAGGCTCTCCTCCCTTTAGGTACCCACGACAATGCTCCCGTCCACCCTCAACACCGTACCCGAGATATAGCTGGCCTCATCCGACGCCAGGAACAGGTACGCGTCGGCGATTTCGCTCGGCTGGCCCATGCGCCCCAGAGGGATGCGCGCCTTCATGCGCTCCAGGATCCGCTCCGGCATCTGCATCACCATCTCGGTGGCGATAAATCCGGGGGCCACGGCGTTGACGCGAACGTTGTGTCGCCCCAGTTCCCGGGCCCAGACCTTGGTCATGCCGATCACGCCCGCCTTGGTGGCCACATAGTTGGTCTGGCCAAAGTTCCCATCCAGTCCGACCACAGAGGAGGCGTTGAGGATCACCCCCCTGCCCTGCCTGATCATATAGGGCGCCACCGCCTGGGTGCAGTTGAACACGCCCTTGAGGTTGACCGCGATCACCAGGTCGAACTCTGCCTCTGGCATCTGCTTGATCAACTCGCCATCCTTGACCTTGACCAGTGTGTTGTCTCGCAGGACGCCGGCATTGTTGACCAGGACATCCACCTGGTCGTGCTTGGCCACCACATCGTCCACCCAGGCCTGGACGGCCTGCCGGTCGGCGACGTTCACCTGATAGAACTCGACGGTTCCGCCCAATTCCTCGACCGCCGCTTCACCCGCCTCAGCGTTCACGTCACAGATGACGACCCTGGCTCCCTCCTCCAGGAAACGCTTGGCCGTTGCCTTGCCAATGCCGGCTGCCCCGCCGGTGATGAGGGCTACCTTGTCCTTCAGTCGCATGATCTTCTTTCTCCTTACTCTTTCTGGATTCCAGCAGGCTGTCAGAGGGAGTTCGTAGTGACGGCTTTAGCCGTCCAAAGAGCGACCGAGTCCGACCGTTGGTCGGCGGCCACTACAAACGTGAAACATACATTTCCCCGACAAACTGCCAGGATTCTGTGAACCTTGAGCCCTGGTTTCACTGAGTTGGCTCACGCACCACGCATCACGTACCAATGTCTCCCCACCGGACACACGCTGCCCCCCAAACATACCCGATCCCTGCGCCGACGATGGCCATCAGGTCCCCATCTTTGAGACGACCCTGCTCCAGCCCGCGGATGATGTTGATGATGCTGTCCTGCTCCCCGACGTGACCGATGTCAGAGTTGTACACGCCCTGCTCCTCGGTCAGACCCAGTCGTTGGAGCATGTCACGATAGGCGGAGGGTTTGATCAGCACCATATCCAGGAACCCCAGGTCGTCCCGGGTGTAGGCCCAGCCCCGGACCTCCTCACCACTCTTGCGTAGCGCCTCGTCGATGCAGTACATCCAGTTGTCCATCGAGACTGCGTTGAGGCGGCTCTTCATGGCCTCCGGTTCGACCAGATCAAAGGTGAACAACCCCTCCTCCACCGCCGCGTCCGTCGGGAACTGGACCGTGCCACTGGCCGGCACGACGACATGTTTGCTCATCGAGCCATCGGTGATCATGTGCGAGCCAAGGACGTGGTTGCGAGGCCAACCCCTGCGCAGTAGCATCGCCCCCGCCCCCGCGCCGATGTTAAAGAGGAAGGTCGTGCGTTGATTCTTCAGGTCGATCAGGTCGCCAATGCGGTAGCCACCGCCGATGAGGATGGTGTCGATATCCGGGTCGCTGCGCATCATGTCCCGGGCCATCTTGAGCGCGGCGACCGTCGTGCAGCAGCGGGTGTGAATGTCTATGCCCCAGGCGTTCGTCGCGCCGATCTCGTGGGCCAAGTGGATGCCCGACGTCCAGAGCAGGTACTCGCGCCATTCCTCGGTAGTGCAGAGCACCACGTCAATCTCTTGGGGATCGATGTCGGTTTTCGACAGGCAGTCCAGCGCCGCCTTGACGGCCATCTCGTTGGGGTGGTCGTCGGGGCCGGCCATGTGCTTCTGTTCGATGCCCAGCTTGTCGCGCACTACCCATTCGGGCAGCCCGCTCTCCTCCGCAATCTCGGTCGCCGTCAACACCGGCTCCGGCAGGTACATGCCAACGCTGACGATGCCAACGGATCTGTTCAGCGAGTCTGTCACGAAAGGCTCCTCGACCCAGTACTATGGTGCCGCTGGCCTATCTGTCGTGGGCCTCCCGATGGCCCATGTCCTCCCCTATCTCAAGCAGAGCGGGGCGCCAGCCATTCGACCACCTCTGGCCAGAGCTTATACCGCGCCCGGCCGCTGGCCATGATGCCCACGTGTGTGGACGGGATGACGCGCAGTTCCTTGTCCTCGCTAGAGACCAACTCCATGATGCTTTCCGCCTGCGGCTGGGCAACGATGTGGTCGTACCTGGCCACAATGTTGAGCAGTGGGGCTCGGATATTGGACAGCTCCACGCATTGGCCGTTGACCTCGTGCTCGCCTTTGATCAGCTCGTTGCCCCGCACATAGTCCAGCACGAATTGGCGAAAGGCGCTGCCAGCAAAGGGGATCACATCTTCCACCCAACGGTTGATGGCCTGCCAGCCCTGCACCGCCTTCTCGTCGTCCAGGTTTTTCCAGACATTCACGTAGGCACCGACAAAATTCTCCGCCGGCTTGAGCAGCTTGGCCCAGAAACGGATCAACTCGCCGGGCACGTTGCCAAAGGTCCCGACGATCCGGTCCACGTCAAGACGCTCCTCCTCCAGCCACATGGCCATCGACCCTTCAGGGGGATTGGAAAAATCGATCGGGGCAGTGAGGAGGATGATGTTGCGGACAGGGGCGTCGGGAAAGAGGCCAGCGTAGACGGTTGTGAGGGTTGCGCCCAGGCAGTAGCCCAGCATCGAGATTTCGTCCGCGCCTGACACACGGACCACCCTGCGGACAGCCCGGACCAGGTACTCGGTCACGTAATCGTCAAAGGTGATGCCCTGGTCCTCCGGCCCCGGCGCGCCCCAGTCGAGCAGGTACATGTCGAACCCCTGGTCGACCATATACTCGACGAAACTCCTGCCGGGGGCCAGGTCAAAGATAAAGGGCTTGTTGATCAGGGCGTAGACCAAAAGCAGCGGTATGGGCTTGCGTTCTTTGGGCGGGCGGGTCGGCCTGTAGCGGTAGAGCCTGGCCTTGTTGAGCGTCCAGACCAACTCCTTCGGCGTCAGGCCCACCGGCACCTCGAGGGAATCAACGACCACCTTGAGCCCCTCTGCGTAGCGCCCCTGCGCAGCCGCAACCTGTTCCGGCGTGTAGCCCTTCAAAAACTCGGGCGTTAGACTCGGAACCGACACGCTCTACCTCCTACTCTGTTCCTTGCACCACCTCAAGCCCCTCAAGCCCGCAGCACGCCCCATCTTATCCCGAGCTTGTCGAGGGACGCCTCACGCATCCCGACTCCGGTCGGGCCGCAACAGATCCAACACCTCGTCCAGCTTGGCCTCCATGTCGTCCAGCCGCATCTCGATGTTCGTCATCCGTTCCGCGATCGACACAACCTCTTTCCGCGTGGGCAGGCTCATCTGTTGGAGCGACTGCTCCATGATCTCGCTCATCTGGCGGCGCATCAGTTGGGTCGTGCTCAGGGTGCTCTCCAACTGCTGGGCCATCGAGTCAGCAAAGCTCTTGTTGGACACCATCTCGCTGGCCGCACCTGCCCAAGTCTTGGTCCAATCATCGTAGAACTGGACCATCTGCGAGAAGGGATCGCCTTCGGGCTTTTCCGGTTTGTCACTCATTCACCACCTCCTCGAACACCTACAGGCCCCGCCCTATCGCTCCAACACGTAACTGCCAGGCGCATCCATGATCGGCGGGTAGGTTTCGTTACCCATCGACGGTGGCTTGGCCAACTGGCCGGAATGCCCCTCCAGCCAAGGAAGCCAGTCTAGCCACCAACTGCCCTCGTGTTTTGTCGCTTTGTCCAGCCACTCGTCGGGCG
>JASFHU010000564.1:0-4054 GCA_050123055.1 Anaerolineae bacterium | reverse complement strand
CACCGCACTTGCCCCCATATCCCTCCAGGTCGCGCAGGGAGCGGAAGAGGGTCGACTCGGCATAGATCTGGCGAAAGGACTTTTCGCGGACATTGCCGGCTACGACGGGAAAGTAGCCGCATGGTGTCACGTCGCCGCGGTGGGAGATGAAGCAATAGCCATCACCCGCCAGGCAGCCGCGTGTCGTGCGATCCAATCCGCCGGGGTGTTGCCGGGCGCTGCCGCCCGGACGACCATTGCTGCCGGGGCGGACGAGGTTGGGTTCCTGCCGGTCGTGACGCCGGTTCTGGGCCACGACCCGCATAAAGTGCGGACCGCAGGTCACCCGGATGGGAATAGGCGAATGCCGGGTCATGGCATAGATCTCGTTGAGGATCTCCTCATACTCCTCCGGCGAGACCTCGTCGTCGATCTTGCCCCGGCCGGTGGGCACCAGCATGAACACGTGCCACGCGTCAGCGCCGATGCGCACCGCCAGGTCGCGCACGGCGAGCAGGTCGTCGCGGGTCTGGCGCATGACCGTGGTGTTGAGCTGGAATCCCAGCCCGATGTTACGGCAGCGGGCCAATCCTTCCATGGCCAGGTCAAAGGCGCCGGGCACGCCTCGGATCGCATCGTGGCGCTCTGCCGTCGAGCCGTCGATGCTGACCGAGATACGTTTGACACCCGCTTCCCGCAGCTTATGCACCGCCTCTGGCGTAAGGAGCGTGCCATTGGGTGAGACGGCGACCCGCAGGCCGCGCCGCGTGCCATACTCGGCGATGTCATAGATATCAGGCCGCATCAACGGCTCGCCGCCGCTGATGACAAAGATGGGCTGGCTGAACTCGGCCAGTTGGTCGATCAGGTCGTACACTTCCCAGGTCGACAGTTCATCCGGCTCCGGTTCGGTCTGAGCACTGGCCCGGCAGTGCACACAGGCCAGATTGCAGGCCACCGTAGATTCCCAAGCGACGATGTGGGGTCCTTTGATCTCTTTGCCAGATTCCATGATCCCTCCGTTCCTTCTAGCCGGTGCGCAGCCAGTGCACCATATCTTTGGCCCAATAGGTGATGATCATATCCGCTCCAGCGCGCTTGATGCTGGTGAGTGCCTCCATGGCCACACGCCGTTCGTCCAGCCAGCCCCTCTCGGCGGCGGCTTTGACCATGCTGAACTCGCCGCTGACATTGTAAGCGGCGAGTGGCAGGTCGAAGCGATCTCGGACCTGGCTCAAGATGTCCAGATAGGGCAGAGCGGGCTTGACCATGACCGCGTCAGCCCCCTCGGCCACGTCCATAGCCACTTCGCGCAACGCCTCGCGGGCATTGGCCGGGTCCATCTGGTAGCCGCTGCGATCGCCGAACTGGGGTGGCGAATCGGCCGCATCGCGGAACGGCCCGTAAAAGGCCGAGGCATACTTGGCGGCGTACGACATGATGCCCACGCAGTCGTAGTGGGCGTTGTCCAGGGCCGAGCGGATGGCCCCTACCCGTCCGTCCATCATGTCCGAGGGGGCCACCATGTCAACGCCTGCCTCGGCGTGGCTCAGAGCCACCTTGCGGAGGATCTCCAGCGTGGCATCATTGTCCAGACAGCCGCCCGGCAGCCCCTTGCCCTGGCAATAGTCAGGATGGTCGTGAATGATGCCGCAGTGGCCGTGGTTGGTGTATTCACACATGCAGACGTCGGTGATGACAAACAGCTCCGGCACGGCCTCCTTGATGGCCCGTACCGCCTGCTGGACGATCCCCTCGGGATCAAAATTCTCGGTCCCGACAGGGTCCTTTTCGGCGGGCAGGCCAAAGAGAAGGACCGCCGGGATGCCCAGCCTGGCAATCTCTTCAACCTCGGCTGGGAGCCGGTCCACTGACCAGTGATAGTTGCCCGGCATGGAACCGATCTCTGCCTTGACGTTCGTGCCATGGACGACGAACAAGGGGTAGATCAGGTCAGATGGCGAGAGCCATGTTTCGCGCATCATGCGGCGAAAGCTGGGGCTACAGCGCAACCGCCGGGGACGGTTCTGCGGGAAAAAGCTAACGTCCATTGAGTCCGATCTCCTCGTCAGTGAGGTAACAGGCCGGGTCGGGAGCCCAGACGTCATCGTGGACCGCCTCGGCCCGCACTCGAAAGTTCCCGTTGCAGATGTCCAGATACTGGCACTGGGCGCAGCGCCCCTTGAGCAGCGGCTTGCGGTTCTTTAGCCCGGCCATCAGCGGATCGCTAGTGTCAGTCCAGATCTGGCTGAAGGGTCGCTGGCGCACATTGCCAAAGCTGTAGTGCTGCCAAAACTGGTCGGCGTGGACATTGCCCAGGTGATCGACCGCTCCAATCCCGATGCCGGTGGAGTTGCCGCCATTCCAGCGCAGCAGTTGCAGCACTTCTTCGGCTCGTTCCGGCTGTTGGGCCCGGAGGCGGCGCAGCAGGTGGGGCCCGTCGGTGTGGTTGTCCACCGTCAAGATCTCTATCTCTACACCCCGCCGGGAGAAATCCTCGGTCCGGTCAAAGATGAGGTCCACGGCGTCGCGGCTCTCCTCCAGGGATAGGTCATCGCTCTGGATCCGCGCTCCCCGCCCGGCATAGACCAGGTGGTAGAAGCAGGCGCGGCGGATCTGCTCCTCTTCCAGCAGGTCAAAGATGCCGTTTAGATCCTCATAGTTGTGGCGGTTGAGGGTCAGCCGCAGGCCAGTGCGCACCCCCATCTCGGTGCAAGCCTGGATGCCACGCAACGCGGCGTCAAAGGCGCCTGCCTGGCCCCGGAAACGGTCGTTGGTCCCGCCGATGCCGTCCAGACTGATGCCCACGTAGGAAAAGCCAGCCTCCTTGATACGAACCGCGGCCTGGCGATCGATGAGTGTTCCGTTGGTCGAGATGACCGTCCGCAACCCACGCTCGACGGCGTAGGCGCCCAGCTCGTAAAGGTCGTCCCGCAGCAGCGGCTCGCCGCCTGAAAAGAGGAAAACCGGCACGCCAAAGGCGGTCAAGTCATCGATCATAGCCTTGGCCTCGGCCGTTGTCAGTTCGTCAGGGTCGGGCCGGGCGTTGGCTGTGTAGTAGCAATGGATACAGCGCAGGTTGCAGGCCTTGGTGCTGTTCCAGACGACGATGGGCTTTTTGTCGTGGGTGAATTGTAGCAGATGGCTCGGAGACCGGTCGGAGCGGCGCCCGTAGCGCAATGCATCCGATGGAGTCACCGTGCCGCAAAGCAGTTTCGTTACACCGATCATGGTTTTTCGGAATGTCCTTTCCAGTCAGAGATCAAACAGATTTGAGCCGTGATGCAGGTTCTAGCGTTCACGAATCACGTACATGGTGAAGCAGGGCTTCTACCAGCCCGTCGATGGTATACGCCTCGGCTACGACGTCCACGTGCAACCCGAGTTCCCGCGCCGTCGCAGCGGTGATGGGGCCGATGCAGGCGATGGTGGCCTGGGCCAAGGCCCGAGTGAGCTCCAGACCCGCGTCCTGGGCCATGGTGGCCAGATTGCGGACCGTGGAGGAACTGGTAAAGGTGGCCACGGTGACGCGAGCCAGCAAACGGCGCAGTTCGTCGGCGTCCACCCTGGGGCGCAGGGTACGGTAGGCCGCGACCTCGACAATCGTAGCTCCGCCCTGCCGGAGAAGATCGGCCAGGGTGGGCCGGGCAATGTCGGCGCGGGGAAGCAATATTCGCTGCCCACGGACATTTCCCAATCCGGCGGCGACTGCTTCAGCTACGTACTCGTCCGGAATATAGTCGGCCCGCAGGCCGCATTCCTCTAACCTGGCTGCCGTGGCCGGGCCAATGGCCGCCAACTTGACGCCGTGCAGGGCTCGGGCGTCCAGCCTGGCACCTGTTAGCTGTTCCCAGAAGTGTCCAACGCCGTTGACGCTGGTAAAGATAATCCAGTCGTAGCTCGAGACTTCAGCGATGGCCCTGTCGAGGGGCGCCCGGTCGTCAGGCGTCGAAATGCTGATGGTCGGAAGCTCGATGGCTTCGGCGCCCAGTGCCTGCAGGCGGGCGGATAGGGCACTGGCCTGCTGGCGGGTTCGGGTGACCAATACCCGCTGGCCAAAGAGGGGCCGGTCCTC
>JASFHU010000563.1:0-4055 GCA_050123055.1 Anaerolineae bacterium | reverse complement strand
GGGCGATCAGGGCCGGCGCTCCCCAGCGGTCTCCCCCATCTTCAGAGCGCACCACGTAGGCCCGGCAGACCGGTGAACCATAATCCGCGCCATAGATCCCCATCAGACAGGTGCCGTCTCCCAACTGCAGCACGCCGTCCGATGTCCCGGCCCGGCGCAGCGGCGCACTGTCCACCGCAACCGGCTCGCTTTCCCAGTTCACGCCGCCATCCCTGGAGCGAATGATCCACGGGCCCTCGACGTCTGACCAGGAGCCGTCGTACTGCTGGCGGGCCGGGTAGCCCAGGCGATCCTTTTCCTCGGCCGGCACCACCCGCCAGCGGAAAAAGTTGATCATCAGGCTGCCATCGGCCAGCTCTGCGATGGAGGGATCCTGCTCGCCACACTCCGGGTCAAAGGGCGGCATGACCCGGTCCAACGACCAGGAGCGCCCCTCGTCCGGCGACCGCGCGATGGCGATCCGCGCTCCCTTGTCCACGTGGTCATACTTGCCCCGGCGCAGCGCCTCCAGGCTGAACCCGCCGGCCCGGCGAAAGGTCACCAACAGCTCGCCGTTGCGCCGCTGGACGATGTCCGGGAAGCAGCTATAGGCATTCTGGTCCTTGTAGACAATCGTGTGTTCCATGTTGCGCGCTCTTACTGACAAACCAGTTAGAGATTGGATAATCGTGCATAGCGAGGAATCATCCTGAGCTTGTCGAAGGACGATTCCTCAAGGCTCAGCCTAGCTGAGTTTGGGGATCCAGGGCATCCCGCAAGCCGTCGCCCACAAAGTTCACGCACAGGACCGTGAGGGCGATCATCACCCCGGGCGGCACCCACAGCCAGGGCATCGTGGCCAGGATGGTCAGCTTTTGAGCCTCAGTGAGCATCTGGCCCCAACTGGGTACCGGAGGAGGCACGCCCAGCCCCAGAAAGCTCAGGCTGGCCTCGGTGAGGATCGCCCCCGCCATCCCGAACGTGGCCGCCACTGTGATCGGCCCCACGCAGTTGGGCAGCAGGTGGCTGCCGATGATGCGCTTCGACGGAACCCCCAGGCAATTGGCCGCTGTGATAAACTCCTGCTCGCGCAGGCTGAGAAACTGCCCCCGCACCAGCCGGCAGATGCTGGGCCAGGCGACCAGCCCGATGACGGCCATGATGTTGACCAGGCTGGGACCGACCAGGGCCACCACGGTGATGATGATGATCAGCAGCGGGAAGCACATCACCACGTCCGTGAAGCGCATGATCACCGCGTCGACCGTGCCGCCATAAAAGCCGGCTATTGCGCCCAGGACCGTGCCGATCAGGGTATAGATGGCCACCGCCACCAGCCCCACCGAGAGCGAGACCCGCGTGGCATAGATGAGCCGCGCCCACATGTCTCGCCCCAGGGCATCGGTGCCCAGAATATGCTCCCGGCTGGGCGGCTGCTTGAGCGCCGAATAGTCCTGGTAGTAGGGATCCTGGCCGGCGATGACCGGGGCAAAGATGGCCACCAGGACCAATAGCAGGATGATGACTGCGCCAAATACCGCCAGCCGGTGACGCGAGAATCGTCTCACCACCCGCCGGGTCATGCTCTGCTGGCTGCGCGGCGACCAATCCACGGCTCCGTTCGACTGGCTCTGGTTCTCTGCCGTCTTTGGCTCGGTCAAGGACTGCACCTCAATCGTACCGGATCCGGGGATCGACCATGGCGTAGGCGATATCGGCCAACTGGTTCGCCACCAGCACCAGAATGGCCGCGATCATGTTCAGGCCCATCAACAGGGTATAGTCCTGGTTCATCACCGCCCAGATGTTCAACGTGCCCATCCCCTGCCAGTGAAAGATCTGCTCCACGATCACCGAGCCGGCAAACAGGGTCGGCAGCCGCAGACCGATGACTGTCACCAGGGGGATGAGCGCATTGGGAAAGGCGTGGCGCAGGATGGCGCCCCACTCGCGCACCCCCTTGGCCCGTGCCGTATTCACGTAGGGCTGTCCCAGCACCTCGAGCATCGACGATCGGGCATATCGCGCCAGGGGGGCCATCGCACTCACCGCCAGCACCGTCACCGGCAGGATCATGTGTTTGATCTGGTCCCAGAGAGAGGGTTCCTCCCCCAGGGTGCGCATCCCGGAGGTGGGCAGCCAGTGAAGTTTGAGGGCAAAGATGTAGATCAGGGCCAGCGAAAGAAAGAAACCGGGCACGCTCACTGCCGCAAAGGAGAACAACGTCGACGTGTAGTCCAGTACCGAATACTGCTTGACGGCCGAAAAGATGCCGATGGGGATGCCGACCAGGATGCTGATCAACAGGGCGGTGAGGGTGAGTTTCAGCGTGTTCCACACCCGCTCGCCGATCATGGCGCCCACCGGCTTGCGGTTGATCAACGAATAACCCAGGTCGCCCCGTACCACGCGCCCCAGCCAGAGCGCGTACTGGACCGGCAGCGGCTGATCCAGCCCCAGCTTGGCTCGCTCGCGGGCCACCATTTCGGGGCTGAAATCGCCCAGCGTGGGATCGATCATGCCGGTCACCGGATCGCCCGGAGCCAGGTTGATCAGCACAAAGGTGACCAACGTGATCCCGAACAACACCGGGATCGAGATCAGGATGCGTCTGAGGATATAGCGGCCCATGCTTTCACCCGATAGCGCGATGGTGCGGCAGGCCGTTCGGCCTGCCGCACCCGATCAGGCGTTCACACGCCTACTTTTCCAGGTACCAGTCCTCGATGTTCCAGGTCACGTAACCCGGGTCGGCGCTGGGGGCAAGCCCCTTGAGCCCCTTATTGACCCCAAAGAAGACGTTGGGAGTGTAGTAGAAGAGGCTGGGTAGTTCGTCGTTCAGCAACGCGCTGGCCTGCCAGTAGATCTCCTGGCGGGCGTCGGGATCGCTCACCGCTACACCCTGGGCCATCAGCTCGTCGAACTCGGGATTGCAGTAGCCGATGACCAGCTCGGCCCAGCCGGCCTTGCATGTGTAGTAGAGGGTGGTGACGCTGGGGTCAGCGCCAAAGCGCCCGCCGGCGTTGCGGATGATGTCACCCTCGCCGTTGATGGCGGCCATGATAAACGCCGAGCTGGTGACCAGCTTGATGTCCATCCGGATCCCCACCTCGCCCAACTGTTGCTGCAACACCTCGCCCAGCTTGCGGGCCTCCTCGCTGGTGTTCGACAGGTAGACCAGCAGGATCGGCTCGCCCTCCCACAAGGCGGTGCCGTTCTCCTCATCAAAGGTGACGCCCACCTCTTCCATCAGGGCTTTGGCCTTGTCGACATCCTGGTCATAGGTCTCCAGTTCGGGGTTCACGGCCCAGTCGGGACCAAAGATCGAGCTGTAGATCGGCGTCGCCTGGCCGCCAGCCACCACCTGGATGATGGCATCAGTGTCGATGGCGTAGGCCAGGGCCTGGCGGAAGCGCTTGTCCTGCAGATAGGGCTTCGGCTCCTTGACGATGCTGTAACCCTTGCCGCCCTCCTCGGCCGGCAGGTTCAATTGGGCGATCTGATCCTCGTTACGAAAGTCCAGGTGCGTCACATAGTAGCCGATACCCTTGGCCGCCAGCGTGTCGACGTGCTCCACGAACTCGAACCGCTCCCGCTCATCGGGCGGAACCTGGGCCAGGTCGAGCTCGCCAGCCTCCAACTGCGCGAGCTGGGTGGCCGTGGACTCGAATAGCACCACATAAACCTCGTCAATGGTGACCTCTTTGCCCCAGTAGTCATCCTTCTTGACCATGTGGATGTACTGTTCGGGGACAAACTCGACGAAATCGTAGGGTCCCGAAGTGACCGTCGGCGCGTCCATGTAGGGGTTCATTTCCAGCTCTTCCCACGGCGTGTCGGCCAGGATGTGGGAGGGCAGGATCCCCAGGTAGGTGCCATACATAAACGAAGCGTTGGGCTCCTTGAGTTGGAAGGTGATCGTCTTGTCGTCTACGATCTCGATCCCCTCAATGTCGTCCGCCTCGCCGGCTTGCCACTCGTCCGCGCCGATGATGCTCGTAAAGTTGCGCGCCCACACCGATTGACCCACCGCCGGGTGGATCGAAGCCTTGTAGGTCCAGGCCACGTCCTCAGCC